>NZ_NFLA01000003.1:0-140641 GCF_002160675.1 Erysipelatoclostridium sp. An15 | reverse complement strand
GCTTTTAAAATTCTCCTTTCGTTTGGATATAGAAAAAGCCGTCCATTTCTGAACGGCTGGAAATAGAAAAGGAACGTCAATATCGGCGTTCCATAATCTACTTGCGATATTCAATTTTTAGTTTATCAATACTGATGTGCTGTACCATATCTTTGCAAATCTGGGATTTCTAACATATCAAGGCTCATTCAATGGTAGTAAAATCGTAGTAATTTGAAGTATTTAAACCCTTGAAAATGCTGATAGATACAGTGTTTTAGCGGACAATCAGATTTTTAGTTGTTTTTTTATAATAAAACTTCGTTGAATCTATCAGTTATTTTTACATTTTATTACAAGATTATGATACCATTAAATGATTCAAGATAAAATAACTATAATTTAAATATACTTACTTTTATAAAAAATCTCATTTTTAAATTAATTAAAAATGAGGTGACTGAATTAATCGGTTTTCTTTTGGGCAATAATATCTTGCAAAGTAACATCAGGATGATGATACTTAAAGCGCCGTTCAATATCTTTTTCTTTACTCATATAAATTGCTTCTTTGGGACACCAGTGAAAACAAGCTAAACAAGTAATACAATTATCACCAATTATTGCATGGTTGTTTTCTACTTTAATATTATCCATTGGACAAACACGCGTACAAATACCACAACCTATACATTTATCATCAGCTTTTATACCACGCATATTATATGCTTTTAAACCAACTACTGATGGTTCAACGCTAGCTAATTTTGAAAAATCTTCTTTTTCTTGATTAACAATTTTACTAATCAATCCTTGAATATTCTTTCTTTGATTATGTAATGCTTCATTCATTTCTTCTTTAGTACTTAAATAACTATTACCAGGCATTGAAACACCAACATTTAATGATAAAGCCGCCTTTCTTGTTTTTAATAAATCATCTAAGCGTTTGCCAATATCGCCAGGATGACCTCGATATGTCGCCACCAAAAATACATATGGATTATTATTAAAATTCATTTTTTCAATCACTTGGCGAACTAAGTATGGCATATCTCCATAATAAATTGGAAAAATAAAACCAATCTGTTGATAATCAACATTAATTTGATCTTTATTTTTTAATGAAGCAAAAGATATAATATCACAATCATTTGGTAATTCTTCTGCTAATATTTTCGCTGTTGTAAGACAATTACCAGTTGCCGAAAAATAATATAATCCAGTTTTCATAAATAGCTGCCTCCTTATTTTAATTTTATTATATCTTACTTTCTTGCAAATGATTATAGATATTTTGATAAAGTGCTATAAAACGACCAATAAAAATCGCTGAAACAACGGTTCCAATTCCAATTCCTAAAATATATCCTTTAGTAACCAAACAAATAACTACTGTTAACACAATAAAAACTAAATCAGCGATATTTTTAACAAAACCAAAATCTTTATTTGTCACTTTGCCAATTGTATGTACTAAACCATCAGCCGGATTTAACACAATATCACCAAGTACCATTAAAAAAGCGCCTAATGCTGTTAACACTATCGCAATTATTAAAATAACAATTTGCATATAAAAAGCAGTTGGTTCATAACTAAAAAAAGATCATAAAAATCTATTAAATAATCAAAAATTTTATTTTAGAAAATAAAGAACAATTAAAAAATCTAACCCTTAAACAAATTGCTGCTAAAATTTATGTTTCCCCAGCAGCATTAGTTGTATTCGCTAAAAAACTAGGTTATTCAGGCTGGAATCAATTTAAAGAAGATTTTATTTTAGAATTACAATATTTAAATAGCCATTTTCAACAAATCGATGCTAATATTCCTTTTAATAGCCAGGATAATATCATGAAAATTGCCAATAAAATTGGTACTTTACAAAAAGAAACAATCGAAGATACCCTTACTTTATTAGATCATGACAGTTTACAACAAGCGCTGACATTAATAAAAAACTGTTCTGCTATTTATCTTTTTGGTACTAGTATGTC
Organism: Erysipelatoclostridium sp. An15; assembly: GCF_002160675.1. Lineage (NCBI taxonomy): Bacteria > Bacillati > Bacillota > Erysipelotrichia > Erysipelotrichales > Coprobacillaceae > Thomasclavelia > Erysipelatoclostridium sp. An15. The sequence goes on along the minus strand of NZ_NFLA01000003.1, from coordinate 138,662 downwards.
TTATATTGCCGCTCAAGAGTTTTCATATGCTATGAAACGTTTAGGCATGCCAGTTGAATTTTGTCTTGATCCAATTGAACAAGTTTTTCAAACCCATACTTTACCTAGCGATACTTTAGCAATCATTATTTCCTATACTAGCGAAACTGCTCCAATAGTTAATGCTTGTCAGATTCTGCAAAAACGTAAAATTGCAACGATTACAATAACCAGTATCGGCGATAATACGATCAATAAATATAGTGATGTTAGTTTATATTTATGTACTAGAGAAAATGTTCATAGTAAAATCAGTTCATTTTCAAGTCGCCAAAGCATTCATACTATATTAGATATTTTATATAGCTGTTATTTTGCATTTAATTACCAAAATAATTATCAAAAAACAATTACTATGAACAAAACAATTGAATTGAAACGTTATTCATCAAATACTAAAATCAACCAATAAAAAACCAGGTTTCATTATGATTCCTGGTTATAATAATTATCAAATTTATTTTCAAAGTCATAGCCATAATAAAGATACTGACCATCTTCATCATCTCTTAAAAACCAAATATACTCATTATCAACATTGCCATAATGTGAATACTCATAATTAGATGGAAATGTATAAACTTTCGCTAAATTTTCATAAACATCTTGATCAAATTCCAATAATAAATCATGAACTTTAGGACTGATTTTTTCAACAGCATCACTAATGTCTTTTTCTGATAATTCATTAGTAGTGATATCATATCGATAAAACTCAAAATCACGTTCAATCACATTTGAATCAGGATATTCATTATACCCTAATGTAATAGATGTATAATCATATTGAAAATTTAAAACAATAATATAATTTTCATCGCCTTCCCAATACATCTCGACATCTTTTAATGTCCCTACTAATTTATCATCATCATAAATATTGTAACTGTGACAAATAGTATCATCATTTTCTACATCAGTCTGATCTTCTTCTTTTTCATCATCACTAATTGCCTGTTTAGTATTATCTTCAAGACGCAAATCCTGGTTTTCTATTAGATAACAGTAATAATCAAAATTATTGTTTATTTTATTTTCACTACTACAACCTGTATTTATTAATAATGTTAGTAATAGTATACTACTACTAAATACTTTGTTCATATTCTTTCCCTTCAGTCCTAATTAAATTGAAAATAAATTAATTATTTCTTCAGTCGACATACTTGTGATATTACCTTCATTATTTTCTACAAAAGTATCGGCTAAATTTTTCTTTTTGTTTTGTAATTCCAAAATCTTTTCTTCTACACTATTTTTCATGACCAGTTTATAAACAGTCACAACATTTTTTTGACCAATACGATAAGCTCGGTCAGTAGCCTGATTTTGTGCTGACATATTCCACCATGGATCAAAGTGAATAACTGCTTCGGCTGCGGTTAAATTTAAGCCGGTACCACCTGCTTTTAATGATATTAAAAAGACTGTAGTATCGTCATTTTGAAATTGCTCAACTAACTGATGGCGTTTTTCTTTAGATGTTGCCCCTGTTAATTTATAATAGCTAATCTGCTGTTTTTCTAATTCGTCACTAATTAAATCCAGCATCGATGTAAAAGATGAAAATAATAGCACTTTTTGATTATTTCCCTGGAAATTTCTTATTAATTCTAGACATCCCTCTAATTTAGAAGAAATATGTAAAATATTATCGTACAACAACCGTGGTTCACAGCATATTTGACGCAAACGGGTCAACATCGCTAGAACGACTATTCGGTCAACCTTTTCATAATGCATTTTTTCTTGTAATTCTTTATTTACCTGCATTAAATTAGCTAAATATAATTTACTTTCTTCTTCACTAAATTCCAGTAACATTGTTTTTTCAATTTTATCTGGTAATTCTTTTAAAACATCTCGTTTATTTCTTCTTAAAATAAATGGACTAATTAATTTTTTTAATTCTAACTGTTTATCTTCATCTTGATTTTTTACAATCGGCGTTTCATAAGTACCTTGAAAATAATGATAGTTAAATAAATAATCCGGCATCAAAAAGTCAAAAATCGACCATAATTCTGCTAATGAATTTTCTATTGGTGTTCCGGTTAAAGCGAAACGATGTTTAGAATTTAACGATTTAACTGCACTAGCATTTTTAGTTTTAGGATTTTTAATATACTGGGCTTCATCTAAAATAACAAATTCAAATTCATAATCTTCATATAATTTATAATCACGACGCATATAATCATAAGTAGTAATTAAAACATCAGCTTCATCAAAAGCACTAATTGCCTTCTTTCGTTTCGTTAAATTGCCATGAACACACTTGCACTTTAAGTTAGGCGAAAAGCGACAGATTTCATCATGCCAGTTCAACAATAACGATGAAGGACAAACTACTAAACTTGTTTTATTAACATCACGACATTCATCTAATAAAGCGATAATCTGTAAAGTTTTACCAAGTCCCATATCATCAGCTAAAACTCCCCCAAAACCGTAACTTGTAATCAACCTTAACCACTGGTAACCAAATTTCTGGTAATCACGCAAGATTTTTTGATAATGATTAGATAAAGCAAAGGTTTGTTTTTTGGTATTTTTAAAATTATCAATTACATTTTTAAAAACATCACTACGATTAAAAACTAAATGATTACTATTATCAGCTTTATTATCAATGCTAAAAGCACGATAAACATTCATATCTAAATGGCCATCTTCTATCATATTAGCACTTAAATGATAGTCATTCATTAAATTATCTAATTCTTCTAATTCATCTGATTCTAAATATAACAATTTCCCACTTTTTAAACGATGAAATTTCTTCTTGCGCCGATAAGCATTTAAAACATCAGTTAGTTCCTGACTTGGAATATCGATACTATCAATATCAATTGCTAGTAAATCATTTTCAATACTTACCCCAACAGTAATTGAAAACTGTGATTTTTGACCAATCTTTCTTAAAGCATCACTAACCATAATTTCACAATAGTTAGCTAAAAAAGGTAATCCCTGGTTTAAAAATTGATAAGTTTTTTCATTATCTAAATTTAGATAAACACAATGTTCATTATAATCAATAACATCACTCATTTCTTTTAAATAATTTTCAATCAAATCAAAATCCATTGATGTATTAAAACCATCATGGTCAAAGCTATAAAAAATCTGATTATTTTGTTTACATTCTAAATAAAATTTGACTTGTTCATACTCATCAATATCACCATATAGTGTTAATACTTCAGCTTCAGTTTTCGAATCACTAAAGTTCACACCATTTATATCAAAATATTTTTTAATATCATTAAAAAGATATTTATTAAAATCATTTAGATCTTTTTTAGAAAGTAACAATTCATCTTTATTTAAACAGTTTTTTATAAACTGTAAAGCTTTACCATCATTATCTAATTTTATTAATTCAATAGTATTATCTTCGATCAAATAAATATCTTTTTTACCACAAATACCATTAAAATCTTCTAACTCTATTTGATAATAATCATCTTGTTCTATTATATTAAGTGCAATTAACCGATCAATTTCATAAAAGTTTAAATGAAAATTAGTATTTTCAAGCTGGCTTAATGTTTCGTAAATATAATCAATATTAGTAGAATCTATTTCTATTTCATTTTTAAAACCACCAAAGTAGGGATAAAATTCATAATATTTTTGGTTATTTAAACAATATTTCATTAACTCTATAATTTTTAAAGCATCTTCACTAAATGCATTTAGGGTATGAACAAATTCTAATTGTTTTCCATATTTGACTAGTTTATTATCTTCTATTGCCTCAATAAACTTAGTGATATTTTTGATTGCATATTTCTTTTCATTGCCAACTCTAAATTTTAAAGCATAATAATCAGAAGTAATAATTTGAACTTCGATGTCTTTTTTGGATTGACTAATTAAACTAAATTGATTAATTTTATCTTCTTTATAATTATTAATCAAATTTCTAGTTAATGATAACTCACTGTTGATTCTAGCTTGTTTTTGTTTTTCCTGAAATAGCATCAATTGTTGTAAAAATGCATTTTCATCATTGGTCTTTTCTTCAAAAATAAACGGAAAATAATCGGGTGACAATTCTTGAACTTTAAATAGCACCGCTGCAATATGACCGCAAGCTGATATATCATCACACCAGAAACAATCACATTGATAATCAATAATTTTATTATTTTCATCAACTGTTATTTGACAATCATTTTGATAACTATCATTATCAACAACGCCTTTAATTAAATAATGATTGTTTCGATCGGCAGTTATTTTGATTTTTTTTACATATCCACTCTGCCAGTAATTACGGCCAATATTTAAATTACGAGTATCACTAACAATGGATTTTAACTCTTTATCGGTTACTAGCATGTTTTTCTCCTTTATTAAACAAAATATTTGATTCTTAGTTTAATAATTTTACCATTTTAATTTGATTTTTGCCATTAATATTTAAAAGCTATTAATTCATTTCTATTTTTCAAATTCATCTTGTTGTAAAATCTGATCTAAATAAATATTATTTTCATTTCTAATAAATTTCCAATACTCAACAAAAACATCATTATTACTTTCAATAATCTGATTTTCCTGATCAAGCATCTTATCATTCATTTTACCTTCTATATAAACCCAAAAGTAATCCTCATTATTATCAGTACTATCATAAAGATTGACCACATCATGTTTTAATAACTTAATATTGCTTAATACATTTCTCTGACCTTGAAATTGTTGCCAATTAAGTTTAATTTGCCAGCTTTCATATAAGGATGGACTTAAATATTGCTTTAAAACTTCTAGATTTTGATTTGACCATGCTTCCTGAATTGCATAATAGCATTTTTCAACCTGTTGTTTTATTCTCTTTTCATTCCAAAAAATATCTTGATCATCTAATATATCTAAAGTCTCACTAACTTCACGATGCATTATTATAGCTCTTTGTCTTCTTTTGTAAACTGTAAACCCAGCTATTGAGACCATTACTAAACTAAAACCAGCCATACTAGCTAATCGTTCAATCGGACTTTGGTTATAGGTACTTCGACCTCTTGTTGTATGGGATGATCTACCTGTTCCACCGCCAGAACTACCTCCAGAGCCACCACTTGAGCCACCTCCAGCTCGTGCTAAAACTGGTACTGGGGTAAATATTAATAAAACTAATAAAATTATTATAATTACTTTTTTCTTCATATAATCACCACATTTATTTTACTATAATCTTTATCATTATTAAATAAAAAAGGTAGTGTTACCTACCTTGATGTAGCCAAATAACTATTTTGGGCTGATTGGGTATAATAATTGGTATCATTATCTGGCTACAAAATGATTATACAAGTTGAAGTTACCTTTAAGGCAAGAACTTTTTTAATATATCGAAGTCAACCAGCCATCAATAAACTGATTCATTGTTTCTAAATTATTAACATCTTCACTAGTTAACCCTAGTCCTGGTAAGATATTTGCGTTATTAATATACGTACTAGCCTGACTTTCTAATAAACTAATTTCATCACTTCCGACAAACAACAATGATACATCTTTATTTTTAAAATCAAATGATTTTAAAGTCTCTTGGATTGTATTGTCAATATTATTATTTAAAACTACTATTGTAATAATTATTAAATCATAATCATTTATATCAAGATTATTAATTTCACTTATCAAATGATGATCACTAAGTATTTTTTCATTAATAGTTGTTGCTAGTAACTTGGCTGTATCATTATTATCTTCTTGTAAAATTAATATCTGACGATCAAAAGCAGAATCTTCATTTTCGGTTTTTTCTACGACTTCTTTTTGATTATCTTGATTATCGTTATTAATATTTATAACTACTCCTACTAATAATAGTAAAATAAGAATTCCTATTAGCTTTTTCATTTTTCTTCCTCCTATTTTTACTATATTGGTTAAACCATAGTTTAGAGCAAGAAATTTTAATATTTTACAAAATTACCCATTTTAATATAAAAAAGAAGGAAGTATTACTTCCTTGAAAATCTATATCTAATGGTAAAGCACCAAAATGACAGATTGGTATTTTTATAAGAAAGGAAAAGCATTACATTTTAGCTATTTTACTACACAGCCATACTATACAACTTAAAGTAAACTTTAAGTCAAGAAATTATTTTTAAAGCCTCAAAATAATTACTTTGGCTAAAATAGAAATCATCTTTTTGATCAACAAATGTCCTAACAAAATGATCAGGAAAAAAGTTTGAAAGATCAATATCATCTATTATTACAAATTGACTCACTTCATGACTATTTAAATACTCATTAATCTCCAGCACTCTATTTCTAATAAAAATGCCATATTTTTCAATCTCTTTATATTTAGCAACAATTTTTTCATCAAACTGCTGATAATCCATTGTCATTTCTAATAAATATTTATCTAATCCATGAATCTTAAATAATCTTTTCAAATAATCAAAACCTAAATAACGCCAATTTGAAGTTATAACAATCTTCGCTTTACTTTCATCTAGTAACTTTTTTAAATTACCAATTGCTTCTTGATGCCAATCTAAATAAACCGCTGCAATATTATAGCCATCATCATCTAGATAACTGTTATCATTTAGCTTTTTAGCGACCTCTTTTTTTACTGCTTGTAAATTACAATCAAATCTTTTTAAATTAGTAAAAGGCTGTAATACACCATCAATATCTAAAAATACTATTCGATTCATGATTAAACTAACTGCCTATTCATCCATTTACCACTAAAATAACGCCAAATAAAGAAGATGCAGCGAACTATCCAGTCAACAAACATCGCTAACCAGACCCCAATTAAACCTAATCCTAAATGTTGTCCTAAAACATAGCTTAAACAAAATCTAAAAATCCACATTGAAGATGCTGAAACAATCATTGTAAACTTAGCATCATTACTAGCCCGTAAAGCATTAGGGAAAGTAAATGAGGCTGGCCAGATCGTTGCAGCAAAGAAACCATGTAAAAAAATACATTGATAAGCAAGATCGATCGTTTGTTCAGACAAAGAATATAATTTTAAAATTGTCGGTGTCGCTAATAATACTAAAATTACAGCAGAAATAGTCACTAAATAAGTGATTTTTAATAATTTTTTGATATAATACTTAGCCTGTTTATAATCATTAGCACCGACACACTGTCCTACTACAGTAACCATCGCTAATGACATCGCCATTCCAGGAATAATTTGCATTTGTGCTAAATTATTAGAAACGGCATTAGCAGCAATTGCATAAGTTCCAAATGTTGCTACTAAACTTTGAACTAATATTTTACCAAATTGGAACATCCCGTTTTCTAAACCAGATGGAATCCCAATAGTTAAGATTTTCTTGATATAAACTAAATCGAACTTCCAATGACGATAATCATCGACATAAAGATTATTATCTTTATTTGTAAGACATTTCAAAATTACAATACAACAGACCATTCTAGCGATCAATGTCGCTAACCCAGAACCTAAAACTCCTAATTTTAAGCCAAAGATGAAAATTGTATTAAAGATAATATTGATAACATTCATGATTGCACTAGTAATCATTGAAATCTTAGAATTACCAATTGCTCTAAATAAAGCGGCCCCAGAATTATATAAAGCAATAAATGGATATGATAGTGCTGAAACTAGAAAGAAAGTTTCGGCATTATTCATAACGCCACTATCTACATTACCAAAAGCCAAATGTAATATTGAAGTATTAAACAACAATATTACCCCCATAATGATCAAGGATAAAATTGCTGTTATTAATAATAACTGTTTAGCTGAAAAACGCGCTTTTTCAAGTGAACCTTGCCCAATAAACTGTGCCGCAACTACAGCACCCCCAGTACCTAAAGCGGCAAAGACATTAATTAATAAAACATTGATTGAATCAACTAGTGAAACTGCAGAAACAGCTGCTTCCCCAACACTAGAGACCATGATCGTATCACAAAAGCCAACTAGAATTACTAATAATTGTTCAATCACTAGTGGTATGATCAGCTTTTTTAATGCCTGATTTGAAAACATCATCTTTATAACCCCCTTTGAATAAATATTATACGCTTAGTCAAGGACATTAAAATGATTTTTCATTTTTAGAAACTAATTGATTAACCAAATCTTTACATTTCTTTATCATAAATATCTTCTTAATTATTTTTAATTATTTTAAAATAAAATATGTTATAATCTTGATGAATATTTTATAGAGGTGACTTATGATTATATTAGCTAGTGATTTAGATGGTACTTTGTTATTCAATGATGTACCAGGACAAGTAAAAAAGGAAGATATTGAGGCAATTAAAAAGTTTCAAAATAATGGTAATCTATTTGGTGTCTGTACTGGTCGACCAATTGGAGATGTAAAAATTGATGCTATTGATATTGATTTTTATGTTGTTAGTAGTGGAGCTGTAGTTTTAGATAAAAACCGCCAGGTAATTAGCGAAGAACTAATTGATGAAGATATTGTTTTTGCAATCTACAACAAATATATTGATCAAGTTTATGTTTGTGTTCATGGTGATGGAAAATTATATAATACTAAAGATGGTCGTTTTAATTTGAATACGACTCGTATTGATGCTGTTGAACAGTTAAAGGGACATCATCTTTATGGTTTATCTATTGATGCTTTAGATGAAAAACGAGCTAAAGAAATTACTGATGAAATAAATGAACAATTTGGTAACTATGTTGATGCATATCAAAATATTGATTGTGTTGATATCGCTAAAAAAGGTTGTTCAAAAGGATCTGGTTTAAAGATCATAAAAGAAAAAATGAATCTTAATGAAATTTGTGGTATTGGTGATTCTTTTAATGATTTACCAATGTTAAAATATGTTGATAAAGCTTTTACATTTAATTCTTCTAATCAACAAGTTAAAGATCACGCTGATTATTTAGTTGATAGCCTTAATGAAGCGATTAATTTATTAATGAAATAGACCATCAAAATTATGATGATCTATTTTTTTTAGCATTCATTATTTTTTTAATATAAAACGCCAATAAATATTCCATTTTTTCATCAATACTTTCAAATTCACAATTAAGCAATTCCTTAATTTTATTCATACGATAATTGATTGTATTACGATGCATGTATAGGTTTTTAGCCATTGCCTGCATTGAACCATCATAAACCAGATAATAATACAGTGTTTTTTCTAACTCGCTATGATGCTTTTGATCATAATTGATCAATGGCTGTAATAAACGATAATACATACTAATCAAAATTTGTTTATCTTCGATTGAAAATAAAATCTGATAAACACCCATTTCTTCAAAATTAATAATTGGATAATCAAATTTCATAGCCATATTAACTGCTGCCAATGCTCTTTTATAACTTAAAATAAGCTGGCTCAAATCACTCATCTGACTACCAATTCCTACATATAAAGAGTTAGTTAACATTCTTTTTTTAGAACGTTTATACATTTTATCAATTACCTTTTCTAATATCGTTTCTTCTAAGTTATTAACAATCAATACAAAATGACTATCAAACCAGAAAAAAGTATAGGGACTATCGATTTTTTCTAAACACAGTTGTAATTGAAAACTAATTCTTCTTCGTTCAATGGCATCAAACTGATCTGAATTTTCAATTGCAATTAATACAACCTGGAATAGTCCATCTACATCAAAAGATCCCATTAATGACTGTCTAATCTCTTCAACTAAATGGGGTTCGACAAATAGTTTTTGAAACATAATAGAAATCTGCTGATCTTCACGTTCTGAATGTAAACAGCGCATACTTAAATCTTTAATCAAATCAGCCATCGACACTTCCCAAGGCATTACTAATAAAGGGAAATCCTGTTCATTACAATAATCGATTATATCTTGAGGAACTTCAAAAATATATTTACCAGTATTAATAATCAAACCAACAATGTGATATTTAACTAATGATTTAACAAAATCAAATAAAGTATCATGAGTTTGAAATCCCATACCAGTAGTAACTGCTAATTCTTTTCCCCATAATTGTTTAATAATTGTAGTATCTTCAATCATGTGGACCCAGCTAATTGCATTACTGCAACCATTTTTACCAGCTAATAACTCTAAATGATATATATCTTGTGTTTGTACCAGTGCATCTTCAATTGTAAATCCCATAGTATCACCCCTTTATTTCTCTTTGTGCATATTGCACAATTTTGCTTCTTATTTTCATTAGATTTGTCCCTACTAATCTACAAACATTGATATATAATAATATTGTATTAAAAATAAAACATTTAATCATTGTTATCATTTCTAGGAGGGACCATTTTATGAACTTATATTATGAATATTATGCTGCAACAAAAAATTATAATTCTTATCCTGCATGGGTAAAAAGCGAAGGTTATTTCAATTGTGAACATTTTTCAAGAATCATCAGTTTATTTAGAAACAGATTTTAAGCAACACCAATAATAATTAGACAAGCACATCACGTGCTTGTCTTTATTTTAAAATTTCTTTTTCTTTATTATCATTTCAACTAATTCATCATTATTCTTAGTTTTTTCAAACATATATAATAAAGAATCTGCAGCCTGTTCGGCCCTTAAATCATTAAATCCTCTTCGAATTATTGTCATTGCCTCTTGTTCTTTAGAACTTAACAATAAATCATCTCGTCTTGTTCCCGATTTTAAAATATCAATAGCTGGGAAAATTCGTCTTTCTTGCAATTGACGACTTAAAACAACTTCCATATTTCCAGTACCCTTGAACTCTTCGTAAACAACATCATCCATTTTACTTCCCGTATCTACTAATGCTGTTGCTAAGATTGTTAAACTACCACTTTCTCGAGTATTTCTAGCAGCCCCAAAAAAGCGTTTTGGCATATATAATGAAGCTGGATCTAGACCACCCGATAAAGTACGGCCTGATGGAGTACATGTTAAATTATAAGCCCGAACCAAACGAGTAATACTATCTAAAAGAATCATTACATCTTTACCATGTTCTACTAAACGTTTAGCGCGTTCAATTGTCATTTCAGACACTTTTTTATGACGTTCAGACATTTCATCAAAAGTTGAATAGATGACTTCAACATTTTCACCTTGAATTGCTTCTTTTATATCTGTTACTTCTTCTGGTCGTTCATCAATCAATAAAATCAATAAATGCATATCAGGATAGCTTTCATGAATTGATAAAGCAATATTTTTTAACAACGTAGTTTTACCAGCTTTTGGTGGTGAAACAATAATTCCTCTTTGCCCTTTACCTATTGGAGATAATAAATCAATAATTCGCATTGATATACTATTATTTGCTTGATCCAATTTTAATCGTTTATCAGGGAAAATAGGTGTCAGTTTTTCAAAATTTTGTCTACTTCTAGCTGCGCTAGGATCTTCTCCATTTATTAAAGTAGTATACATTAAAGCTTTATATTTTTCAGTCGCTTTTGGTTGTCTAATATAACCTGTAATAAAATCCCCTGTCTTTAAATTAAAACGATGAATTTGAGTTTGAGAAACATATACATCATCACGACTCGCTAAATAATTAGAGTTTCTAATAAAACCATAGCCATCAGGTAGTGTTTCAAGAATTCCAGTTACAATTTCACCTTTACTAACTGAACTTTCAATTTCTTCACGTTTTTCTTTAGGTGTTCTTTCATCTAAAAAAATACTGTCACTTGTTTTCATTAAAATATTCCTTTCATTATTCATACTTTTATAAGTAAGTTACAGCTTTAGGTAAATCTTTCTACAACAAAAAACCTTAATGACATTTATTTATAAATATCAATAAGTACGATAAATATTAAGATAATAATTTTAATTGATTGATAAAATTTAAGAATTGTAGAAATTGAGGTATGATATTAATTTATAATTTTATATTTATTACCTAAAGAAACTTTTTGCTTACTTGTTGACGAAATAATTATAGTTTATAGATAGAATATTTGTCAAATTAAACTAGAAAAATTAGATAATTCAATATAATTTTTTCTACAATGTAAAAGAGCTATGATTAATTAGTATTCATAGCTCCTTTATGATTAAAACTTATATTTCTTTTTTAAACAGAAGATACCTAGCATTGACAAACTTGACAATAATACCATTGGTACTAGATTTAAATCATCTCCCGTTTTTGCTGCTTGACTAGATGACAACGAAACTCCCTGATCAGTATCAGAAGTATTATTTTGATTATTTGAAGGAATTTGTATTGGTTGATCAGTATTATTACTATCTCCTGAATCTACTGGTTGATTTGGATCTTCAGGTATCTCGGTGTTTTCTAATACTTCGATCGTATAATTAGCTTCGCTAGTATTACCCGCTTGATCACTAGCAACAATCTTAACACTATATACTCCAGCTTTATCAGCATTAAAATCACTGGTAATTGAAAGTGCATCATTTTTTATAACACCATCATGATCATCTTTGACAAATAAATTAATGATAGTTTGAATATCATTATTTGTGCCAATTTGAACTTTAGCATCATTTCCTTCAATTACTGGTGCTGTTTCATCAGCTGTTGTTTCTTTCATATATTTCGATAATTTATCGGCATATTTATCGTTTCGAGTAAAATTGAATGATGACCATTTAGCTTTGATTGTTTCAAAACTATCATTATAAATATCAACTTTTGTACTTGAATTATCTGGCATAGTATACATACCCCAGCTACTATTATCACCAGATACTTTATAAGTCCAGCTAGTATATGACCAACCTTGTTCATTAAAGATTTCTAATCCATAATCCCAGCTTACTTCATTTGAGAAGAATGTAAATTCCCCAACAAAAACTGGTACATTATAATTAGTATCTTCTAAATATTTTACTTTACTTTCAATAAATGCTTTCTGTCCATCTGCATTCTTTTCAACATCCCATCCATAGAAATGATATTGATAAACTACATTTTCCCAACCATACAATTCTGGATTTGGTAAATGAGTTGGTTCCCAAATTGCCTGCATTTGAATAATATGATCTTGATCGATTGCTCTAACCGCATTATAAAGACGGTCATAAACTTCAAATTGTTCGGTACCTACAGCACCACCAGGTTCATTTAATAAATCATAACCAGCAACCCAAGCGTTATCTTTATATCTTTTAGCAATTGCTTCCCATAGTTTGATAGTTTTAGTAATATTCTCTTCGTTACCAAAGAAATTACCAACATCAGGATTAGAAGTATCTCCTGAGTGATCTTTACCATTTTGAGAACCAAAAGCTCCATGCATATCAATTAAAGTATAAATATTATATTTAGCAGCATTTTCAATAAACCAGTCTAAACGATCAAATGCTGTTTCTTTTAAAGAACCATCTTCATCACACATTTCAAAATAAGTTATCGGTAATCTTAAACAATTTACGCCTTCTTCTTTTAAGATTGCAAAATCATCTTCAGTAAACCAATTATCTTGATAAATATTAATTAATTCCCAGGCTTTTTCTTCACCAAAACGCTCGCTGAGAACGGCCAAAGTAGTTTTTTGATCCGGAGAATTAACTGGACATTGCCAATTTTCCATTACCAGCCAGCCACCAATATTAGTTCCTTTTAATTGCACCACTTCTCCAGCACCATAATTATTTCTAATTACTTTACCATCCGTTTTCAAAAATACTGATTGTTCATCGGTAATAGTGATTTCACTAACAGCAATATCACTAACTTTACCGTTTTTAATAGTTACTGCTTTAATTACCGTATCTTTAGTTACATAGAAAGCATCAGTAAATTGGAAACTATTTTCATCAGGATTGGTTCCATCTAGCGTATAATAAATTTCACCACCATCAGTAGCTGTTGTCATCGAAACTAATTGTCTTTGTCCAAATTTACCACTGTCAGGTGTAATTTCCGGTTTAACAACATCTTCAATTGGATTAATTACATATTCATGGGTAGCAACTTCACTTAAGCTATCACTGTTTTTATAAGTAGCGGCGACTTTAAACACTGTGTTTTCACTAACTAATAATGGTTGTGTATAATGCGTAGATTCAATCGTTGGATTACTTCCATCAGTTGTATAATAAATTTCTACTTGATCAGTATCCGGAACTCTAAATTCTACTACTACTGAACCATCATAGGTTCCCGCTGCTTTATCAGCGGCAACTTTGTTAGGTGCGATTACATAATCAAGCGTTGTAATGTCACTTTGTTTACCATCACGAATGGCAACTGCTTTAATTGTCATCGTTTTATCAATCGTTATATATCCTTGGGCTACATTAGAATCAACAGTTGGATCACTTCCATCAGTTGTATAGTAAATCGTCGCATCAGGATCTGATAATAATTCCACTGCAGAAGCACTATTAAATAACAATTGATCAGTACTTGGATATACTTGTTGTGGTGCTGTTGGGAATTTGTATTCAAAAGTCATCACATTTCCAAGCTGGTTACCATCATAAGAAACAGCTTTAATTACTGTTGTTTGTTTAACGGTAATTGCTTCTGTATACTTAGCACTTGATAAAGTTGGTGATGAACCATCAAGGGTATAGTAAATATCTAAACCATCAGCCTGTAAAGCAACACTCATTTCTTTAGAATATTTTCCTGAAACTTTGCTGGCAACAACATCATTAATGATATTACTATCTTGATAGTAATCTAATGTTACTACTTCACTATATTCACCATTATCATAACTTACAGCTTTGATTGTTGCAGTATCATTTAACGTAATCTTACCATCATATTTAGTACTATTAACTGTTGGTTGACTACCATCTAATGTATAATACATTGATGCATTCATATCATTAGTTAAACTTACCTCAATTGAATCCTTAAAAATATATCCAGATTCAATATTAGCTTTTGGTTGACTAGGAGCTATATCTGGAACTCCAGTTGATAAATAATTATCAAAATATAAATCATCAATATAATAAGTTCCTGCATTCCATTGTCCCATTCGAACACCAGTTACTTTTGTCTTATCAATACCACTAATATCTGATAATTTAATATAATATTGACTCCAATTATTTTTAGAAGTTGATGGTGACCGCCAGTCATAACTCGATTCATTACCATCAGCGTCAATCAAAGATAACTGCATAGTATTGCTTCCTTGAGTATCTTTAATATGAAAGATAAAGTATTTTAAATCAGTGACATTAACTGGATGGTTAAAATCAATTTTAACATTCCCATCTGTCTTAGAGGTTCCATTGCTTACTTCTTTGACATATTTTAAACTTTGCTTACCATTATGCTTTTCATCACTTACAAGTTGACAAGATGCATTGCTGGCAGCAACTGCATTAATACCGTCTTCAAAAGTTTGGACAACTACCGGAGTATAATTTGAATTATCACTATGATCAATTTTATAATCAAATTCATACACATCACTAATATTACCATTTTGATATGCGATTGCTTTAATTAGCATATCATCATCGACTTCAATTGCCTCTCGATATGATGTACTTTGATTAGTAGGCTGGCTACCATCAGTTGTATAATAAATTGTCTGGCCGGCCTGAGCACTTAAACTTACCTCAAAAGTGTCATTGTAAGTCCCTGAAGGCATGCTGGCACTAACTGCTAAATCTTTAGCCGTAATATCACTAAATTGAATATCATCAATTAAATATGTCCCTGCATTCCATTCGCCAACATAAATACCAGTAATTTGTGTTAAATCTAAAGCACTAAAGAGATCAAGACTGATTGATACCTGAGTCCACTTTCCAGCTGTTACATTTCCAGTCCATTCTCCTTCAATACTTTGACCTTGACTATCAATTAAAGATAAACGAACACTGTTTGCTCCAGCATCTTTTACCCATAGAGTAACATACTTATAAGAAGATACATCTACTGGTTGTTCTTTCTTGACGATCATACTGCGATAAGTTAAGCTAGGCCAATCACTGCTGGTTACTTCAAGACTGGCAACCTTATTACCACTACCAGTAGCTGATCCAGCGACAATCCCAACCTTAGCATCATTTGTTGCATGAATATTGCTATCTGCATCTTCAAAATTTTCAAACATCAAAGGTTCCCTTGGTTCACTTTCTAAAGCAAAAACATTTACCGGACCACTACCAAAGAGCATCGCTATTAATACAATTACTTTTAATATTTTTCCTACTATTTTTTTCATTTTAACCTCCCATTCATTAGAATTATTTAAATTTATTGGTATCAACATATAACATTATAATTGATTTTTTAGAATTGTAAAGCGTTTTCATAAAATTTATACCTATAAATTTTATTTATTAGAAAAAATAAAAGATGTCAAGCGACTTGACACCTTAACGTATTGAAGCAGCATAAAAGTTTGCATACTTATAATTATATATTACTTGTGAAACATTAAATAATAAACCATTATCTAAATATACTGTATCTGATATAACTAAACCGGGATCACCAGGATTTAGATCCAACAAATCGGCTTGTTGCTCATCTAGTTTTATAGCACAAATATGTTTATCGGCAAAACCAAATTTTAGTTTTAAATCGTTTTGTAAATAACTATAAATTGATTTTTCAGCAATTTCTTTACCTAAATATGGAACTATTTTTTTATTATAGTAGCTTAATTCTAAAGCAAATTTTTTATCATCAATAATTCTTAATCGTTTACAAAAATAAATCAAATCACCAATTTCACATAACATTTTTTTAGCTAACTGTTCATCAGCCGATAATAATTCAACCGCTATAACTTGATTAGAAAAAGCACTATTAGGAAAATCATGGGTTAAACCATTAGTCCCAGTAATTGGTATACTATTATCGTTATTTCTTTGACGAATATAAAAACCACTTCCCTGTCTTGAATAAATGATTCCTTGGCTAGTAAGCATCTTTAAAGCTGAACGAATTGTATTACGAGATACTTGATAATATTCAATCATTTCATCTTCCGTTGGTAATTTAAAAGTATTTTCAAATTCTTTTTGTTTAATTCTTGCAATTATATCATTTGCAACTGTCTCATATTTTGCCATCAATATCCCCACTTTCTTATTCAAGAATATCATACCAAAATCAAGATGGCAAATATTTATAGGAATAAATTAAATTTATTATTAACTTTAATACTAAAAATCTCTATTACCATCTTTTATCTTATTCATCAACTCGTTCTATTTTAAAAATCACTGGTCGTGTACCATCATTACAACAAGCAATCATCTCATTTTCTTCTTTCATCCAGCCTTCCATGATTGAACCACCCTGTAATCCAGCATAAATATAACGACTTACACAATCCCAGGCCTCAGAACAAAATTTACCATCTAACATATGCCAAAAATCATCTTTACCATTACCTTTTTCAATAATAAATTCTTGACCAACTTCAAACATCGGACAAGGTCCCGATTAGGATCAGCACAATATTTTTCCAGTAATTCAGGATAACATTTTTTATCAATAACTATAACTTTTACTTTTGCCATTTTCATTTTCTCCTTTATAACTCTTCACCATTTGATTTAATTACTTTTTGATATCAATAAAAACTCTTTTCAAAATTCCTTTCCCACTTCAATTATATCAATTACTCTTAGTCCATTTGTTAGTGTTTTTTATGATACCTTATAAAAAATAATCTTCCAATACTTAACATAACAATCAATCTAACATTCAAATTTATTGATTATATACAATAATATTTCAAAATAATTAGTTATTAGTTCTAGTTCAATTATTCTACACTTAAGTTCCATTTTTGTCATTAAAGTAATATCTTCTTGGTAATGGCAATGAAAACAAAGCCATCAAAAATACCCTTATAAAAAAAGCAACTAGTTGTTGATAATCGTCTATCAGCTTCATTGTAAGCTCATTTAAATGATAAACAATCAAAATCATTAACTAAAACTCAGAGTTACTTGTCTGCTTTTCCATAAAAATCATTATATA
Source organism: Erysipelatoclostridium sp. An15 (assembly GCF_002160675.1). Taxonomy (NCBI): domain Bacteria; kingdom Bacillati; phylum Bacillota; class Erysipelotrichia; order Erysipelotrichales; family Coprobacillaceae; genus Thomasclavelia; species Erysipelatoclostridium sp. An15. The sequence goes on along the minus strand of NZ_NFLA01000003.1, from coordinate 120,697 downwards.
ATTTTAATGCCTAGTCTAAAACATTAGCACCATTCATAGTTCCATAATCACGCATATCTACTACATCAAAAGGAACTTTTCCAGTACAAATCTGTTCAACATTTTTTAAAACATAACGAACTTGTGGTCCTAAAAGCAAGACATCAAAAGAACCCATGCGATCTTCAATCCCTTTTTCAGGACCTGCATCGATTGATACCTCTATCCCTCGCTTATCAGCCTCAGCTTTCATTTTATTCATTAATAAACTTGTAGACATTCCACCTGCACACGCTAATAAAATTCTGATCATTTTCTTTTCCTCCTTATTTTTCTAAATAAAATATATGATTTTTTGTTGATTTTATCAATATTATCGTTATCAATAGGAACACTGTAACTTTATTTAATCACTATTAACAAATATTTAAGTTACACGGTAACAAAAAATAGGAATGCAAATATTCCTATAACTTTTTTAAAAAAATCTGATCATAAAGACTCTTAATTTTCTTACTTTTATCAAAATTTCGAGCAACTAATATACTATAGATTAAATCAAAAATATATTTACACGCTGTAAAATAAACAAGTTCTCCAATTCGATCCATCTTTTTATCAAAAGGAGTATGAATCGTATAACTACAATAATCAGATAACTTATTATTACGATTACTAGTAATAGCAACAGTAGTAATCCTTCTACGCTTCAAAGTTAAAGCCATCTCTAATAAATATGTATTTAAAGAAAACTTACTAAGAATAATTACTAAATGATCATTAGAAACACTAAAAGTAAAATTTAATTGTTTATCAGTTTCATGATAGACAGTCACAATTTTACCTACATTACTAAAACAATGAGCAGTATACTTAGCAATCATTGTATTAGTATCATTAGCAATTATATCTAAATAATTGGTTGTTTCTAATAATTCAATTATTTTATTTAACGTTGTAATTGAAAGCATCTCTTTCATTTGCTTAATAACATCAATTTCTAATTGAGCGGTTTTATTAATTAATGAGATATTATCTTCACCTAAGTTTATAGAATAATTATTAATACTAAGATTTTTTAAAACATTACCAATATTATATTTAAATTCATTATAGTTACTATAACCTAATTTTTTTATAAAACGAATAATTGAAGTAGCACTAGTATAGGTTCTTTTAGCAAATTCACGTGACGATAACTTAGGTATTTCTTCACTGTGTTCAATCATATATGTAGCAATAATAATTTCATTTTCACTTAAATCAAAATTTTCTTATAGTTCTTTTAAAATATCCATCTGTTATTCCTCAATATATTTTAATGATAACTGTTTTAGTTCTTGATATTTTTTAACTGTTAATTCGTCTTTTGGTGTAATCCGATCAAATAAACAGTTAATATAATTATTTTCCTTAATATATTCTTTACTAACATCAAAATGCAAATCAAAGATAAAAGCAATATAAGAAAGCCATTTATCTAAATTTGTTTGTCGACTAGGACTATATATCAACTGACAATTTACATACTGCTTATAGACACTATCACTAATTTTTTCTAACTCCAGCTGGTCTTTTGAAACATTTAATAACGTTTCCAAAGTTTCAGTTTCTTTCACTCTAAAATTATCTAATTTATCACTATCACGGATCAAATAAATAAACAATAATTCCCGTTCATTAAAATTTCCAGTTACTTGATATTTATTATGTTGCTCAATAGCAACTTTAATTAGACGATCATATTTTCTTGTTGTCACAAACTCTTTAATTAAACCCTGTTCAAATAATAATTTACTAGAAAACATGGCATGGTCAATTGTTCGATAATCTTCAAAACTTTGATAAATACGATACTGCTCAAAACGACCGATATCATGAAGCAAAGCAATAATTAACGCAATTTGACTATCTTCTTGATTTAGATTTAATTTTTGACACAAGTACTGCATATTATTTACAACTTTATAACTATGAACAATTTTCAATTTAATTGCTCCGATATTAGTATCATAATTAGCAACATATTTTGCAAATCGCTTTTTGGCGTGAGTAAATTCGCTCATTTCTATCTCCTCAATAAATATTAAATGATTTAAGTTACTTTTTATTATACTAGCAAATTATAAATAATAAAAGATTTCCCAATGACTTATAAATCACCAGGAAATCTTAAAACAAATTATTTTCTTTTATGATAATTTAACCAGATACCTGAATCAGTTAAAGGCTCACTTTTAGTTAAACTATATTTTACAGGTGAAATTTCTGCCTTTAAATATTCACCATTACCAAATAATGTAGCAGTTTGATCACCACCTACAATCGGCGCAATAATTAAACTAATCTCATCAATCAAATCAGCACTTAAAAATGTTCCATTGACAATTCCGCCACCTTGTAACATAATTTTTTCAATCCCAAATTTGTCTTTTAATTTTTTTACAATCTCTTTTAAATTAAAATTATTAACTTGACCGCCAATTAAATAAGAGATATTTAAACTTTGCAAATAAGCTAAATAATCAGCACTTACACTATCACTTACTACAGTTATTACTCCCTTATTTTTCAAACGACTATCTTTTAAAACCTCATTGCTCCATCCAATATCACCATAAGGATCAATCGCTATTACCCATGATTTTTCTAATCCATGATGAATATAATCCTTTTTTTCAACTATTTCTTTAGAAAATGACGTTAAATCCAGCGTCTTACTATCACCATATCTTTCCACTAATGTCACACTACCATAAACAATAGCATCCCCATTATACTCTTTGGCCATCTGTTGATAAATCAGCGCTAGATTTAGCGTTGATTCAAAATTAAAAAAATTACCAGAAATCTTGCCATCAATCGATTGAAGCATATGACAAACTATATACGGTCTTTCCATACTCTATGTTCCTCCTTTTGGTTCATTATATATATTCAAGCAAACTCTAAGTCAACTCTTATTTTATTATTCATAAATATATTCTAGTAATTTAATGCCAGTAGCTGTTTTAAATACTTTATTTTTCATTGCAGCAATAGTTTTATTATCCGCATTCATTTCATCACCATTAACTAAAAAATCAGCTTCCAATAAGATTTGATAATCCAAACCATCAATATTTTCATAAGTATGATGATGCCCTACCAAATAGGCAATACGATTAATTTCCAAATCAGTTAATGAAAAAGGTTTTAAAAAATCATAAACTAAGTCCGGCCCTTCAATTTCCTGAAATTTACCATTGCTATTACCATACTTTTTTCGACATAAAGGACACGCAATGTCATGAACAATTGCCGCAATCTCTAAAATCTTTTGTGTTTTTTCATCCAACTGCTCTAACTTACCTATTAATCTAGCATAACTATGAACTTTTAAAAAATGCGCAATATCTTTTTTATTTCCATTAGCATAAATGATCATTTCCTTTAAAATCTCTTCAACCATACAACCCCTCCTCATATAATATTTTAGTACTTTTATAAATATTAAGCTAATATTACTTATAAATATACTAAGTTTTATGAGAAAATTCTTATTTAATTATTATCTAACTTTAAGGTATTCCAGCTAAAATTACAGTATTATATAGATGAAAAGAAAGAGAGGTAATCGATATGAAAAAATTAAGTTTATTAATGTTATTAGCAATAGTATTAGCAGGATGTGGCAATAATAATAAAGTAAATGCTTTAACTTTAGAAGAGGCACAAGAAATTGCTGTAGCTGAAGTAGAAGGAAAAAAAGTTTTAAAAGCTAAACAAGATTATGATGACGGTATTACTTATTATGATTTTACAGTAGTTACTGATAATGAAAAATATGAAATTGAAGTTGATGCAAATGATGGTACGATTTTGAAAAAAGAAAGAGATAAAGATTATGTTAGTAATACTAATGAAGGTACTGTAACGCCTGTTGATAATGGTAATACTACAACTAACAATAATAATACTACTAATAATGGAACTTCTAACCAGACTACTACTAATATCATCAGTAATGAAGAAGCACAAAATATTGCTTTAAATAAAACTGGTGGTGGCTATCTTGTAAAATGTGAATTAGACCATGATGATAATATGATGGTTTATGAAATTGAAGTGAAAAATGGAAATTATGAATATGAAATTGATATTAATGCTAGTAATGGTGATATTTTAAAATACGAACAAGACTATGATGATTAATTTTTTAAAGCTAATGACTCTTCCATCATTAGCTTTTTTATATAAAATCTATTTTATCCAATAATATAATTCTAAACATATTTATCTTTTCTACAACAGCTACTTTTTCTTTACATTTTTTAATAAATTTTTTATAATACTATCTGGGAATGAGGTTCTCCCGAGGTATAAACCTAAACCGCTTATTAAGGCTGATGACTTCTACGACCTTTTTCGTCGTGGAAGAATCAGCTTTTTTTATTCAAGGAGGGGAAAAATGTTAACATCACTTGCATTAATTTTTTTAGTTGGCTTATCACTAGCCGGAATCTTTCAATTACTAAAATTACCTCGAATTATTGGTATGTTATTAACGGGGATAATTTTAGGTCCGTATGCTTTAAATCTACTTGATGATTCAATCTTATTAATCTCAAGTGATTTAAGACAAATGGCATTGATTATTATATTACTTAAAGCTGGTTTATCTTTAAATCTTACCGATTTAAAAAAAGTAGGGCGACCAGCCATTATGATGTCCTTTGTACCGGCCAGTTTTGAAATTCTAGCATTTATTTTATTTGCACCAGCAATCTTAAATATTACTAGAATTGAAGCAGCTGTTATGGGAGCAGTATTAGGAGCGGTATCGCCAGCAGTAGTAATTCCACGAATGGTTCAATTAATGGATAGCAAATATGGTACTAATAAAAGTATTCCACAACTAATTTTAGCCGGAGCTTCTTGCGATGATATTTTTGTAATTGTATTATTTACTACTTTTGCTTCAATGGCCCAAGGTGGCAGTGCTAAATTAATCGATTTTATCAATATTCCAATATCAATAATTTTAGGTGTCATCCTTGGAGCTATTACTGGATATATTATTAGTACATTCTTTGAAAAAGCATATACTTTAAACCATTATGTTCGTAATAGTACTAAAGTAATTATTATTTTAGGTGTTTCTTTTATTTTGATGGCAATTGAAACCTGGTTAAAAGATACAGTATCTGTTTCTGGATTATTAGCGGTAGTAAGCATGGCATGTGTAATTAAAATAAAAAGCCCTGATGCAGTTTCTGATCGTTTATCTGAAAAATTTGGTAAGCTATGGATCGGTGCTGAAGTTTTATTATTTGTTTTAGTGGGAGCTGCTGTTGACATCCGTTATACAATGGATGCTGGAGTGGCCGCTATATTAATGATTTTCATTGCTTTATGCTTTAGAGCGATTGGGGTTAGTTTATGTCTTTTAAAAACACAATTGAATTTCAAAGAACGCTGCTTTTGTATCATTGCCTACATTCCAAAAGCCACAGTACAAGCAGCTATTGGTTCTGTTCCTTTAGCAATGGGGCTAGCCTGTGGTCAAATTGTTCTTTCTGTTGCTGTTCTAGCAATCTTAATTACTGCGCCACTAGGGGCAATTGGAATGGATATTAGTTATCAAAAATTACTTACTCAACAAAAAGACGGCTAAGACCGTCTTTATTTATATTGTAAATGATATACTTCCTTGATTGCTTTTAAAAACAATTGCACTTTAGCACTAGGTTCTTTTGAATATAAAATACCAAGAGGCACTTTATAATCCCATTTTATAGGTACTATTTTTAATAACGGGTGAATATTAGCCCATTCTTTAATTGTCAGTAAAAACATTTTTTCATTTTCACATCTATTAAAAACATCAACGTTAAAAAATGGAATATCAACAATATTAATATCATGATAATTGGTAACAATGTCTTTACGAATTGTATCAAAATCTTTTAAATAACCTTGACGAATCATCATTACATTTTGATTAAATAAATCTGTAATTTCTAATTTATCCTTACTAGCTAAAGGGTGATTTTTAGACATGGCACAATAAATTGGTGCATCATATAACTTTAAAGCCTGACATTGTCTTTCTTTTAATAAATTTTCACTATAAATCCCAGCGACAAAATCAATATTACTACCAAAATTACGCATGATTTCTCTAGCGTTTTCTGGCGTATTTTCAAATGAAACTAACTCAAATTTTAATGACGGTGCAAGTGTTAAAATTTGTGGCCATAAATCTACTAAAAACTGGACTAGTGTTGTTAAAGAAGTTCCAATTCTAAGTAATTCATTGGCCGGATTTATCTGGGCTTTAGCTCTAATTATTGCATAACGGCTATATTCAATTATATATTTAGCATCTTTGTATAATGATTTACCCGCTGCTGTCAATTTGATTCCTCGATGAGTCCGCTTAAAAAGTTCAAAACCCAGATTATCTTCTAATAAATTAATCTGTTTCATAATTGCATTAGGAGAAATAAAAAGTTCTTCTGCTGCTTTATTAAAACTACCAGCATCAGCCACTTTAATAAATGTATCTAATAAATGATTATACATAGCAATCGCTCCTTTTATGATTTCAATTAATAAATATTGTCTTATTTCTAATTATAAATGAAAAGTAATGATAATACAAAAAATGGCTTATCATTTAGCTATTTTATAACGATATTAACTTGTTTTTAATATTCATACTATTTCTCTAGTCTTAATGATGATAATAAAATACCTAGAAAATAATCTTTCTAGGCATTTTAACTTAATTTGAAAATTAATATTATTAATGATTATTTTTTAAATCTTTTAAATATTTTTTAATCATTAGAATAAAAGTCATCAAGCTAGCAATTGCTAATGTTAAATAATTACTATTTACTAGATCACCTGTAAATGGTGTATTGACAGATGCACTAGTAGTTCCATTAGTACCTGTAGTTCCATTTGGATTACTATCGTCTCCTGGTTGAACATTGATATCTTGATCATCATCATTTTCAACAACTTCTACTACTCGAGTTACAATAGTAACATTATTAAAGCTATCAGCTACTTGATATGTCAACTCGTATCTACCAGCTTTATCAACATCGACACTGCCTAAGACAACAATTTGACTAGTCAAATCATTACCTTGACTATCATATGCTTTAACATCTTTCAATGGATCAAAATCTGTTCCTACAGCAATCTTATTAAATTCATCATCAGGTAATACTATTGTTGGTTTAATATTGTGCTTATCAATATTAACATAATTAACATTTGATCTTGTTAAACCACCATTAGCATCACTAATTTCAACATACCAGCCAAATAATCCATGAGGAGCATTTTCTAATGTATAGCTGATTTCTTGATTACTTCTTACATCATTAACTGTGCCAAAAGTATCATCATTATAAATATTAACATCTAAATTTGTTGTTTCAATTTGTTTTTGAACTGGTGTAATTCCTAAATCACTGTAATTAATTACAAACTCTTCCTCACCATTAATATTAGCTACATCACCAATATTACTTTCATCTTTAGCATTATAATCATCTAAAGAAGGTGAATATGTTCTAATAATTATTTGGCCATTGGTGTTATCAAAATGCATCAAACGCATATAACCCATACCACCTTGAGCTAAACCTTGATAATCAAATAACATTTGATAAACATTACGATCATTAACACCATCGTGATTATCATCAAATTGTGACACTACTGTTTGAGCATTATGGTAATGACCAGATAGAACCATACAAACATTAGGGTTAACAGCTACGACCTCATTATAAATTCGTTGTGGTTCTTCACCTAAACCACCACTAGCTAATAGGTATTCATGGAAATTCAAAATTGCTTTTCTTTCTGGATATCTTGCTAAAACATCATTCATCCATTGAATTTCTTGATCACCAATACCCCAACCCATATATAGCATGATAAAATCAATACCATCAACAGTAATTAAATCATAATGTCCGCGATTATCTTGATAACTTTCACCATACCATGGATTTTGATTATAACGATCTTCACCAAAATATTTAGAGAAAGAAGTATAATCGCCACTTAGATGCCCAACATCATGATTACCAGCTAAAATACCATAAGGTATATTAGCATCATCAAGCATTTTATAAGCATTATCAGCATTGATCCATTCTTGTCCTTGATCTTCGTCATCAATAATATCACCATCATGGAATAAATACTGAATATTCATTCGTTCACGATTAGCTATCAACCAATTATGAATATCTAATTGATATTGATAGTTTCCATCAACATCTTGAACCGGATTACCATCAAAGTCTTCATTATAATATTGAGTATCACTTTCAATTGCAAATGTAAAATCATAGTTTTCTCTTGGAGTATCTGCTGGATTAGACATTGTACCAGTAACATCTTCTCCATATTGATCAGGAGTATACCCTTCACCATTTTGAACCATAATTTTAATTGTTTGATCAAATAAGTGATCTTTCAATATTACTTCACCGGTTAATTTCATGGTTTCGCCATCAATTTCCATAACCGTATCTAATTTATCAAAAGTATTAGTTGCATAATTATAAGCATACATAAAAGTCTTTTGATTATTAGATTTACCTTCCCAATCAATCTTAACCGTTGCCTCATCACTAATATTACCACTTACTTTAACATCAAACTGTTGATAAGGGAAACCATCACCAGAATCACCACTGAAATCTTGAGTATTATTACCAGAAATCTGACTAATACCACTAGACAAAGTAATATTAGCATCACCTAATAGGTAACGTTCACCCCTTTTGAAAGCAACCTGCATCAAATCATCAGTACTATCACTTACAGTAACTTTAAATGTTGGATCACCATTAACAGTTGTTCCACTTACAGGTGTTATTTCCCCATTAATTGCTGCATTTTCTTCTGGAGTTACAAAATTTATTACCTTACTAGTAACATTTCCAATCATATCTGAAGCAGTTAATACTAATTGATGATTACCAGGAGTCATTTCTAATGAACGAAAATCATAAGGCAATTCAATTCCTTGTCCATCAAGGGTAGCAATTAAAGTACTTGTATCACAAATAGCATCTTGTGCACTAGCTTCAATAGTTCCATTATGATAAATTTGACCTTCAACCATATTAGTTTCAATAACAGGGGCCGTATTATCACTAACAAATGATACTGTCTTACTACCACTTGTTACACTATGAGTACCATCTTCTAATTTAGTTGTATCAAGATCATAACGTAAAGCGTTAAAGTTTTGTTCATCTAATGTAAACGTAGCATATAAAATTTCAACTTTGCTTGTACCATCACCCATACTAATTTCTTTTTCAGGAGTAATATCATTTACTTCAACCGGGCTATCTGGTTTCCAGTTATCTTCAGTATGTTCAACTGCTCCTAAGCCATAAACTGCGCTATATTGACTAGCTCTTAAAGTTGTGCCATCTGGTAATGTTAATCTAATATTTTTTAAAGTAAAGTCATCATTATTTTCAACATTATGTTCTAAAGCATTAGCTTTATTACCAGCATGGAAAGCAATCGTTATTGTTTTTGTTTCACTATCAAAGTAGCTGGCATTTATATCATAAGCATATGTTCGCCAATCACTATAAGTACCTTCATTGAAAACACCAATTACATCATTTCCAATAGCAACTGCATTTTTAAAGAAAACATCAGTTTGAGTAGTATCAAACACAATTCTTGCGTTTCCATTAATTGATTTAACTGCTTTATCAGTCACGTCCTGATCATCAATTATTAAATTATTACCAGTACCTATAATTTGTTCAGTCTGGTTAATAATCGCACCTTCGCTAATATTGATTTGATCACCAGCAGATACCGGATTTTCATTATTAACTGTGTTAACAGGTGTTGTTATTTGTTGATAGCCATCACTAATAACAAAATAATATGTATATGATGATTTATTATACAAATCTACTGCTGGTAATGTTTTAGAAAAATTATCGCCAGAATTACGTAATAAATTATAAACTTCATAATCTTCACTATTATTATCTTTTAAATACAAATAAACACTTTTAATTGTTGTATCGTTAGATTTAACATCAAGTGAAAAAGTTAAATCATTATCTTCATTAAATGCAGCTGGTGTTTGATCTTGATATACCGGCAAAGAAACAGTTTCTGGTAAAACAGCTTCGTACATTGGTTTTTCAGTTACTGTTCCAGGTGATGGCTCAGCACTATTGTCAACTATTACACTAGTAAAAGTTGAACCATCATATCTATTTTGATATACAATTGATTTATCAGCTGTAGTATCATCAACACCATCCATATTATATAAAACATAATCTAAAACATCTTTAATGTTAGAAGTTATTTTCAACCCACGAGCTGAACCATTAGCCATTCCTGCATTATAGATTGAAATTAAATGATCACTGTCTAAATTAGTATTAAACTTATTGTTAAAATCACTAATTTGTAAATCATCATTAGCACCGTTTTTAATCCAGAAAACTAATGTATCATGTGATTTAATAATTTTATCTTCATTAGTTTCATACCAGATAACATCACCATCAGTACCTTGATCAGGATAATTATAATATAATTTATAATCTTTTAAATTAATATCTAAATTTGAATTATTATAAATTTCAATAAATTCATAACCATCACTACCACCAACATTAGAACTATCTGGCATAATTTCACTAATAACCAAAGGAGCAACCTTACTTTGATCAATCATTCCAGGCTGTTCAATTACTACCGTGTTCTTAGCAGAAGTTACCGTATTAAGACCATCAGTAATAGTAACATCATATGTTAAATTTGAATAACCTGTTAAATCTTGAGCTGGTACATCTACCTTCAAAATTCCATCAATATATAATAAATCATAGCTAGCTACTACGTTTTCATCTTGATATAGATTTAATTTAGCATCAATAATCATATTAGTAAGATTAGTATTTTCTACCCTTACAGTAAAATTAGCATTTGCACTTACAAAACTATCTGCTTCAATTTCAACTTCAGGGTTTTCGACAATTGCTGGTGTTATATAACTACCAGTAATTAATTGTTGACTATTTAACTTTCCTAATGTTACTTCATTATCATAAACTGGCACTCCAGAATCAGAAGTGTAATTATAATAAATAGCTTCATCAGTATCGATTTTACCATTATTAGAATCACTAGCACTATAATTAACAGCTGTTAATTCTTGATTAGTATTAGTAATAATTTTAAATCCTCGCGTACCACTATTACTCATTCCATCACTATGAATAGTTGTAAAATTATCACCAGTGACAAAATTAGTGCCATAATTATTATTAAAATCTGCAACTGTTAAGCCTGCTTGTTCTACAGCATCATTGACAATCCAAACAGTTAATACTTCTTTAGCATCTAAAACAATATCATCATCTAATTGCCAGAGTGTTTCTTTATCACCATTAACATAAACAAGCTGATAATTATTTACAGCTACACTTTGATCGCTAACATTAAAAATTTGTAAATACTCATAGGCATCACTACCAGAAACATTAGCACTGTTTGGTGACAATTCACTAATTAATAGCGGTGAAGCAAATTCAACTGCTCCTTTATTAACAGTGACTGTTTGCGTTGCACTAGTAATTTCATTGATACCATCATTAAAAGTAGCAGTAATATTTAAAAGCTCCTCATTACTAATCTCACTAGCAGGGACACTATAAACATAATTACCGTCATTATCATATGTCATATCATATTCTTTATCATTTACCTTTAAAGTTGCTTTTAAAATAACTCCTGGTAAATTAGTCGTAGCTTTTACAACCAAAGCTTCGCCAGCATTGATTTCTTGAGCAGTATTAATGGTAACAATTCCATCACTTACTGTTACAAATTGATACTTGCTTTCTAATTTTTGTTGTTCAATCAAACTACCTGGGGTAGGATCTAAGTCATAACTATAAGTACTTTCTTGAATTCTACCAGAATTGTAAATAAAATTAATTCCTTTTTTTGTTTGTGCTTTAACATCTTCATCATTATAAATAACTGAACTTAAAATTTGTTTAGTATTTTTTACGGTAACTCGTAGTTCTCTTTGACCACTATTAGAAAAACCACTAACAATATTTTCAGTTTTAACAATTTGTCCTTCATCAGCTGACAAATTATAATATTCTCTAAACAATGCTAAATCCAAATCTTTACTTTCTTCATTTTGAATCCAAACAATCAAAGCTTCATTAGCTGGTAAAATTGTATTAGCCGGTAAATCCCACTCACTAATAGTACTACCATTATTGTATAATACTTGATAATCATCTAAATTAATACTTTGATTACTAGTATTATATAATTCAAAATACTCAAATGCATCACTACCACTTGTAGTTGTCAGATCACTTTGGTGGCTATCAGCAACTATTTCACTAATAATAATTGGTGATGTAACACTATTTTCATCTAAGATGGCTGTGTCACTATTATCATTATTAATTGCTTGTAATGAAACAATACTATTGCCACCTACTGCAACAGTTGTCGCCAAGGTTGCCATCGTGACTTTAATTACTTTACTTGATTTTTTCTTCGTCATCTTTTTTCCCCCTTGATATTACAAGGGTATTTTAACAAAATTATCTTTAAAACATGTTAACGTCAAGTAATATTTGGGTAAATTGTATTTTACAAAATTTTTACTAAATTTTTGCAATTATCTCATTCCGGCTTTAATGGTCCATAAAAATATGAAGCTGTAGCACCACCATCGATCAAGAAATCTGATCCAGTAATAAATATCCCTTTATTACTCATCAACAGTTCAGCAACATTAGCTACTTCATCAGCAGTCCCTGGTCGACCAGCTGGACAATTAGCAAACATATTTTTATAAAAGTCACCACGCGGTCCATTAAATTCATCTATTGCCAGCGGAGTAACAATAATACCTGGTGAAATAGAATTTATTCGAGCCCCTCTTTGTCCCCATTTTACAGCTTCAGCCATAACTCTTTTTTCATTACATCTTTTAGCAAGCTGATAAGCATGTAAAGTATCTTTAATGTTTTCTTCTTGCAACATTTCTAAATCTAATAATTTTTCAACTGGTGTTGTTGCTAGTAATTCATCTTCTTTACTGCTAAGAGCTGGCATTCGATGTCCAGATTGACTAGAAATAGTTACTCCAACACCACCTTTTTTAATCACCTTACCGACTTCTTCTAATAAAACAGCTGTTCCATATAAATCAACTTTCAAAATAGCTTCGATTGGAGCCTGGCTAGGTGATACCCCAGCTCCATTAACTAACATCGAAATTTCACCATATTTTTTAGCTTCTGCAATCATCGCTAATATTGATTCCTTTGAAGAAAGATCCATTTCAAAAGGCATACAATCATACCCAGCATTATTCATGATCTGACAAATATTATTGGCATTTTCAACTTTTTTATCACCAATAATAATTTTCATCCCATAACCCATTCTTCGAGCAATAGCCATACTAATTTGACCAGCTCCAGTTACAATCATTACATCTTTCATTTTCATTACCTCCTTTTTACTGCTTTATTAATACAGTTTAGAGCATTTAAACTTCTTGGATAACCAATATATGGTAAACACTGTGAAACAACCTTGATCAAAAATTCTTTATCATTGCCCACTTTAATATTAGCTTGGACGTGTGATACTAATTGAGGTTCACAGCCACCTTGTGCTGCCAAAAAACAAAAAGTAATCATTTCTCTTTGTCGATAGTCTAAACCATTTCTTGTATAATAATCGCCAAAACAATTATCTGTTAACCAATGATTAATATGCTTTGATTCCTCTGATCCTGAACAATGAAAATCTCGCATATTTTCACCAAAAATAGCAACTTGAGCTTCAATGCCTTTTTGTAAACGATTAGCTGTTGTAGTTGTTCCTTGAGACTTTAATGGCAAATCAACTCCATTAGCTAAACAAAAATCATTAACAGCATGGAGGAATGGGAAAACTCGTCCTATTCCTAGATAAGCAACCGCCTGATAAACAATTTCTTTCATTTCAACTGGTGTTACATCAAAGTTATAAGCAGCTGTTAACATAGCTTTAAATTCATCAATAGCTTGACTTCCAAGCAATGTCGCTAAAATGGCAATAAAACGCGTATGATCATCTAAATCATCATTATTTACTACTTCATCAAAAGCAAAATTATCAAACAACTCTATAAATTCAGGATCTGTTTTTAATAATTGTGACTCATATCCAGGAAACATTTTTTCATGATATGCTTTTGCCTCTTTACTAATCGCCATTTATAAAACCTCCTCTAACCATTTTTTTATTGCATCATCACTATTATTTACTTGACTTCCTCTGATTGCTAAAGCATAGTGGATGATACTTTGAGGACAGAGTTTTTTAATATCAGCAACACTTTGCCCTAAGCCACTTCCTTCATGCGTGCAAAAAGGATAAATATGTTTAGACTTAAAGTCATAGCTTTCTAAAAATGTCCACATACACATTGGCATTGTTGACCACCAGTTAGGATAACCAATAAAAATATTATTATAATCTTCAAAATGAGAAACAATATTTAATATTTTTGGTCGCTCATTATTTTCTAACTCTTTTTTTGCTACTTCAGTACAACGATGATATTCAAAAGGATATTCATGTAATGGTAATATTTCAAAAGTATCACCACCTATTATTGATTGAATCTTTTTAGCAACTACTTTTGTATTACCAATATCTAATTTTACAATCTTTCCAGCAACATAATTTTCTTTATCATGAGAAAAATACACAATCAAATTTTTACTCATTTACCTTACCTCTTTTCTTTACACCAATATTTTATTATCTATTGATAAGATAAACAATTTCAATTACTAATCGCATTTATAAGTAAAACTTATAAAAATAATCTTTACTACTTCCAATAATTAACAATATTAAAAAGTCTAATTAATATATCCAAATCTATTTATAATTATCATAGTAACTTTATCAAAGTAAAATTTGTTATTTATAAAAAATAAACAAGAAGTTTATTATTAAATTACTCCTTGTTTATTTAAATAATTTTATATTTAATCAAAAAATCAGCAATTCCATCTTCATTATTACTTTTAGTAATATAATTTGCAATTTCTTTGATAGCTGGATTTGCGTTTCCCATAGCTACACCAATATAATCTCTAATCATTTCATAATCATTTAATTCATCCCCAAATACAATAATATTGGCTGTATCAATTTTGATATCTTCACACATTTTTCTAATTCCCAAAGATTTAGATAATTGTGGATTTAAGCATTCGATAATTATTGGTGTTGAACGAACAAGCCGATAATCTCGATCAACTAAAGTTTGATAATACTGATCTATTTTATCAAGTTCTTCAGTATCAGCCATAAATAATATTTTTTCAATCTGACGATTATAGTATTGACTCAAATCATCAATAATCAATGGCAATTTATTACGTTTTGCAATAGCTTTAGCAATTTTTTCATCTTCTAAAACATGTAAAGATTCTTTATCATAAATCCCCACATTAAAATTAAATCTATTAAACTCATTCAATATCTCTGGTATAAGCTTTCCATCTAATAAATAATGCGATTTTGTCCGATTATTTTTTAAATCCAAATAACAACCACCATTAAATCCCATGATCAAATCTACATATTTATCAATTTGCCAATCTTTAACCAAATGTTTAACAGCATAAGGAGTTCTACCAGTCGCTATTCCAAACATAATATTTTTTTCCTTTATTCTAGCAATAGCTTCTTTTGTTTTTGGGGTTATTATTCCATCGTCATTTAATAAAGTACCATCAATATCTACTAATATTAATTTAATATCTTCCATTATTACACTCCTGTTTCTATTATCTTTAATATTTTATCATAATACCCTATTTTTTTAATAATCGATTCTGATATTTTTTGTATAACAACGAATAAATAATACTTAAAACATATTGAAAAGATAACTGTGAATAAAATGTAGCAATTTTTTCATTACTCTCTTTTTGAGGAACTAAATGTGAAAATAAAATTTGTTATTAATCGAAAAAAATAAAGACATAGTAGATATTGCTTATGAAAAAAGTAAATCGAATAGTAATATCCTAAATTTATTTAGATTAATGATAAATTAAAATTTTTATTGTATGTTTGTGTCCGACCGACGAAGGCGGACGGAAATGGAGGAAAATATGATAATTACTATATTTATATAAAATACCGGTAGATGATGATGTAATTGTAATAATTGGACAATGATTATGTAATAAAATTCGTAAACAATCTTTATAAAGATAATGCTTAGAATAAGCAATAAACAATGCAACATCATTTTCAGTTGCCCCCATTGAAAAAGCTACCTCTTCCCTATTATCAGTTACAATATAAAAAAACTTTCCAATTTTTATTAACTTATTTGTAAACGTCCTGAAAATCAATCTATCGCGAAATTAGCATTAGTTCCTGAATTATTTAATATTGGTGAAGTTAGTATGTTTGGTGTTCCAATTGTCCTTAATCCTACCCTTGTAATACCATTTATTATCGCACCATTAGTAACTGTAATTTTTGGTTATGTTCTAACTATGCTTCACATTTGTCCAGTAATGTATGTTGATTTACCATGGACAATGCCACCTTTGATTATTAGTTTCTTAGGTTCAGGCGGTAATATTATGGGACCAATTTGCCAATTACTAGGAATAATATTATCTGCTTTAGTATATCTGCCATTTGTTAAAATTTACGAAAAACAACAAGCCCAGCTAGCAAGTGAGTAATAGTTTATAAATGCAAGATAACTAAATATCTTGCATTTATCCTGTTTTAACAAATCATAACTTTGTTTTTTTATCAAATAGAACTATAATTAAATTAGGTTTTATTATTTATTGGAGGATTAAATATGAGATTTGGTATTATTGGTTTTGGTAATATTGCTAGAAAATTTGTTAAAAGTATTGAAAATACCAGTGACGGTTCGATTTATGCTATTGGCTCTTTTAGTATTAGTAATGATGATGAGTATTTAATAAAACATCCCGAAGTTAAAGTTTATCATGACTATGATATGTTATTAAGTGATGAAAATATTGATGCTGTCTATATTGCTTTACCACATTATTATCATTTAGAATGGATTATCAAGGCTTTAAATAATCATAAAGCTGTCCTATCTGAAAAACCAATTGTTTTAAACAGTCAAGATATCGATCAAATCAAAGATGCTGTATATTGTAATAATGGATACTGTCTAGAAGCCTTTAAAACTAAATTTAATGATGGTTTTCAAGCATTAAAAAAGGATTTATCACTAATCGGTGAAATCAAATCAATTGAAGCTAATTTTTGTTTTGATGCAATAAATGGCAGAAAGGATTCTTATCTCTTTGATCCTAAACAAGGCGGGGCTTTAAATGATGTTGGAAGTTATGTAATTGGTTTTATTTTAGGTCTTGTTGATAGTTCAATTGATAAAATTGAAACAAAGATGAAAATTGAAAATGAAATTGAATTAGAATTTAAAACACATCTTTATTTTAAAAATGGGATTATTGGTATTGGTGAAGGTTCTATTGATTATAATAAAGAGCGTTATGCTTTAATTAAAGGAACTAATGGTGAAATCTATATTCCAAATTATAATCGAATAATTGATTATACTATTAAAACTAATGATTCAACCATTAATCGCCATTATCCTATCACTGGTGATGATATGACAATGGAAATCCAAGCACTAATTGATGATGTTAAAAATAATAAAAATGAAAATGAGATTCATTCATTAAATGATTCAAAATATTTAATTGAAACAATTGAAAAAATAAGAAAAAGTATTAAATAAGAGGCTATTATTATGAAATTTAATAATATAATGCACGTTTCTTTCTTTACTGATCAAATGGATGCAATGCGCGATTTTTATGAAAATAAACTTGGTTTAAAAGCTAAGATGATTGTCCGTTATGAAGCTTATAAAAATAAAGAAAGACATCCATGGGCTAAAGTTGCTAAAGAAAGACCATTAGATATCTGTTTAATTTATATTGAAATTGCCAATGGGCAATTTATCGAATTATTTCCAAAAGCTGATGGTCAAAAAGAGCATCCTGAATATAACCAGCATTTAGGATATAGTCATTTTTCATTAACTGTTGATGATATTTTCAAAGCACGTGATGAATTAATTGCAGCGGGTATTGACATTGATATCGAACCTAAAATCGGAAATTCTCATACTTGGCAAATGTGGATTCATGACCCTGATGGAAATCGTATTGAAATGATGCAATATACTGATGAGTCTTTCCAAATTACAGGTAATATTGAAGATGATGAAAAATTATTAAAAAGCTTAGGTAAGTAATAAAAATAGTTAAGTGATAGTTTGTAATGAACTATCACTTTTCATTTGATAATATTTAAATCAATGATTTATAAATTAAAAAAAAATGATACTGGATTTACCAATATCACTTCTTAGAATTCAAATGAAAATGATCTTCAAAAAAATCAAACAGTTTACCATCTTGTTTCAAAGCTTCAACAACAATATTATCACTAATAATTTTTACATCTTTTTGTTTTAATATTTGATATGCCAATTTCAAATCCTCACCGAAATATTGACCAGAATCAGTTATAAATTCAAAATCATCCTGAAAATGAAAAACAAATTGTAAAATATATGTTCGCCAAATTCCAGCACGACCAGCTGATGTCGTTGAAAAAATCAAATTTATCTTTACATAATCAAGATCACTATATTGATAATTGCGATTATATCGCTTTGAATCTTTAAGTATCATTCCTTTTAAAATCGATAACCGACTTTGAGTTTGCAAAGAACAAATTGACAATTGATTATCTGTTAATTCAATATATTTTTGTTTACCACAATGAAACGTAATCAAGATTGAAAATATTATTAAAGAAATAATCATTATAACTACAACCGTCATGACCGTAGTTTCAAAATTTGGTAATGGATCTAAATTACTAGCTACCAATTGTTGATTTAAGTAATCAATTGCCTTAGGCAATCCAACTGCAATTCCTAAACTAGCTAAAAATGAAGCAAATAAAACCAAAGGAAAAGCTGAGAAAAAATTATTTGGATCAACCCGGTATCCTAATACTACTGTTTTAATTGGTTTAAAATAATCAAATATTTTTTTTATATCTGTTTTTAATTCTGTTTGATTAATATTTTCATTAATTAATGTATTTTCATTAGTTATTACATCTAATAAAGGAAGATCTTTTTCTTTTAAATCGTTGCATATTTCCTGAATATATTTTAATGATTTTATCTGATAATCTAATTTTTTCAAATGACTTTCTAAAACATTTTGAAAATCTTTTTCATTATTTAAGATAGCTTTTATTTCCTCAATTGGTATTTCTAACTCCCTTAAGTAGATGATTTTTTTAATTTTCCGGATATCATTATCATCATAATTACGATAACCATTTTGATTACGTTCAGGTTTTATTAAACCCATTTTTTCATAATAACGTAATGTATGACTACTTATATGCAATTGCTCTTGAACTTCTTTAACTAACATGATAAATACCTCTCTTTCTAAATCCAATATAAGCTTTAGACTAGCTCTAAGGTCAATAAAATATTAGAAAAAACATAAATATTTCAACAATTTGTTCATAGAGCAATATTTTTTTATCTCCTGTCTAAAATTATAAAGATAGATCACGTTTTTTAAATATATTTACTGCTACAATAATAAAAACAAATGCTAATAAATATAACACCCCAGCAAACAGGATTGCCTGTAAATCCAATTCAATCAATCCATTAGTATCAAATAAAGTTAATGGTGTTAAATACTTTAAAAAATCAAACTTATCACTAACTTGAGATAACATTTGTATTAAAATAAAAATCATTCCTAATCCACCACCTAGTCCCATTGACCATTTGGTTTCATTAAAACTACAAGCTGTTAAATATACTAAAGTGCTAAAAAAACAATGCAATCCAAAAAGACCACAATTTAAAACTAAGAATTCCTTAATTGGTACTAACTCATTAAACATAACTTTACCACAAACAATTACTAGTACCGTTTCATAAACTATTAATAATAAAACCCCTAATAACACTGTTAATAACTGTGTCAATATTATTTGGCTTCGATTTCGTGGGGTTGCCAATAAATAAGCAAAAGACCCTTTATCAATATATCTGCAAATTAAACGACTAATCATTATCAACATAAAAACAAAAGGAATAATAATCATAATAAATCCAAATAAATAGTTAGTAACAAATTCTATCAACGACGAACCAGCATTGGTCATTGAAAAAGCCGCAAATAACTCTGGCATACTTTCAGCCATCATTTCCAAACTTTTTCCTAATTCAGGATCATACATAGCTACAATTATTCCAGCATATAAACTAATAATCATAATAAAAATAATAAATATTTTATAATTAGCTTTTATTTCTTTTTTAAATAAAGGTAGTATCATTGTTAATTACCCCCACCATAATAATGTAAAAATAATTCTTCTAAAGACTGCGCTCGAATACTAATATCATCAATTGAATACTGTGTTAAACTTTTTAAAATATCATTGATTTGCCCTTGCATGATCAAAGTAACTGTTTTGTCTTTTAACTTTCCATTTGGAAAAAGCTGATTAAAAGAAATCGCATCTTCTAAGTTATTAAAACTAATTTCATAGCATTTATGCCGATCTTTTTTTAACAGCGCCATTTCTTTACTGGCAACAATCTTACCATCTTTTATCATAACTATTCGATCACAAGTATTTTCAATTTCTTCAAATATGTGTGATGACATTAAAACTGTTTTCCCTTCAGCCTTAGCACGTTTTATTAATTCAACAAATTTATTTTGCATTAACGGATCTAAACCACTAGTTGGTTCATCTAATATTAAAATTGGACAATCTTGCATAAAAGCTATCACTAATCCTATTTTTTGCTTCATCCCTTTAGACATCCGTTTAATTTTATTAGTTGGATCCAATTCTAAAAAATCTATCAACTCTTTAGCCCGTGTTAAATCTTTGATTTTTTTCATTTCAGCAATAAATTTAATAAAATCAATTCCTCGCATCTCATCCATAAACGCAATTTCACCAGGTAAATAACCTACCATTTCTTGTATCTTTGGACTTTGAGCAAAGCAATCTAAATTCATAATTGATACACTTCCCTGATCTGGTTTAATAAAACCCATTAGATGTCTAATTAACGTTGTTTTACCACTGCCATTAGGACCCAAAAAACCTAATATTTCTCCCTTTTCGATTGTAAAACTAACATCAAATAATCCTTTTTGATTACCATAATCTTTCGTTAAGCCATTTATTTCAATAACACTCATCGAAATCCCTCCACTAACATTCACTTACTATTATTGTAATTTAGATATCTTAATTTTACTACAAAAAAAAGATTCAAAATGAATCTCTTTTGCTTATTTTCTATTTTCTTCACCCCAGCGACACAATTCATCTAATACTTTCATTAAAGATTCACCACGCTTAGTAAGTGAATACTCAACTTTAGGTGGGATTTGATTATAAACCTCCCGATGAATCAGTTCATCTCTTTCCAATTCTTTTAAATTCTGACTCAAAGTTTTATCAGAAATCTTTTTTATATACCTTTGCAACTGATTAAAGCGAACAATTTTATACTCCATTAAACAATATAAAATAATCATTTTATACTTTCCTGATATCAAAGATAAAGTATAACTAAAACCAGTTTCTTCAAAATTAGCATTTTCAATATAATTTTCAATCATAACTTTCTCCTAGGTAAGTACCTAACTTAAAAGATGGTACTTGTAAATATTTATAGCAAGATTATAATAAAAAATATAAACAATGTCTAGAAAACATAAAAATGGAGGATAAGAAAATGTTAAAAGATCTTGGTGTTAAACCTTTTGTATTCCCAATGCCAGTATTATTAATTGCTAGTTATGACGAAAAAGACAAAGTAGATGTAATGAATATGGCCTGGGGTGGTATTTGTGCAAATAATATGGTCGCTTTGAATATTAGTGAAGGACATAAAACCGCTAAAAATATTAAATTACGTCAAGCCTTCACTTTAAGTATTGCAGATATCGACCATCTTAAAGAAGCTGACTTCTTTGGTATTGCTTCTGGCAATCAAATGGATGATAAATTCGAAAAATCTAACTTAACAGCCATCAAAAGTAAAAATGTAGATGCTCCAATCGTTACAGAATTTCCTTTAACTTTAGAATGTGAAGTAGTCGAATGTCAAAATACAGTTTATGGTTTTAGAGTATTAGGAAAAATCGTTAATGTGTTGGCAGATGAAAAAGTATTAGACGAAAATAATAAAGTTGATCCAACAAAATTAAATGCTTTTGTCTTCGATCAATTCCAAAATGGTTATTATGCAATCGGAGAAAAAGTTGGACAGGCTTGGGATTCAGGTATGGAATTTATGAAAAAATAATTAATTAGACTAAGGCTCCCTTAGTCTTTTTCTAAAAATAATAAAAATATTTAATGTTTTATATTTACAATATAATCTCTTGGATATTACCCATTATTTACGATATTCTAATAATTTGATAGAATATATAAAATGAATAGTGAGGTAATATAAATATGGACATTACAAAAGAAATATTAGAGAGTATTTTGGATGCTTATGCTTATGAAATTGTTTTTGTTGATCGCAATCATATCGTTCAATATATGAATAAGACCGCAAAACAACGATATGGTAATCGTGTTGTCATCGGTAATAGTTTATTTAACTGTCACAATGAAAATTCTAAGCATAAAATTGAAGAATTTTTAAAAAGAGCTGATAATGGTGAAGACGAAATGTTTGAAACTTATAATAAGAAAACTGGTGAACGTGAATTTTTTGTTCCTGTAAGAAACAAACAAGGAGAAGTTATTGGGTATTTTGAAAGACATGAAATGCCTTGGGATAAAGATGCTCCAGAAATTTCAGTATTTGAATATTGGAAACATCGTATTTAATCTTCTATAAAACTATGATGATACTCAATAATTGAGTATCATTTATTATTTTAGTACTTTTTACATTAAAATATAAAAGGTTAAAGTATATCATTAAATATCCTTTAACCTCATAATTTTATTCAAAATGTTTAGCTACATCTTGTAAATACTCAATAATTGATAAATGTTGTGGACATACTTGTTCACATTGACCACAAGCAATACAATCACTAGCTTTACCAAATGTTTTAGTTAAGTTGTCGTAATATTCACCTTGTGGTGTCCAGCCTTTTTCTTCAACTTCTTGTAAATCAGCATTATACAATGAAAAATACTTAGGAATTGCAATCTTCATTGGACAACCATCTACACAATAAGCACAACCAGTACAAGGAATTGCAATATTGGCATTAATTGCATCAACTGCTTTATCAATTAATTGATATTCTTCTTCATTTAATGGTTTGAAATCCATCATATAGCTAGTATTATCAAGTAATTGTTCCATGTTTGACATACCACTTAAAACCATCATGACATTATCTAAACTAGCTGCAAATCTTATTGCCCAAGATGGAACTGACATATCAGGATGATATTCTTTAAACATTGTTTCCACTTTTTCTGGTACTTGAGCTAATGTTCCACCTTTAACAGGTTCCATTACAATAACTGGTTTATTATGTTTAGTTGCTACTTCATAACATTTTCTTGATTGGACTCCAGCACTATCCCAATCTAAATAATTGATTTGTAATTGAACTAATTCAAATTCTGGATGTTCTGTTAATACTTGATCTAATAATTCAGGACCATCATGGAAAGAAAAACCAATATGTTTAACTAAACCTTGTTTTTTCTTTTCAATAATCCAATTAAAGCAATCTAATTTATTATAAACTTCAATACTATGAGTATTGATATCATGTAATAAATAATAATCAAAATAACTTACACCAGTTTTCTTTAATTGTTCATTGAAGACTTTATCACGATCTTCTTTTGTTTTAATAAAATTAGAATGTAATTTAGTTGTTAAAGTAAAGCTATCACGAGGATGACGATCTACTAGTGCTGCCTTAGTTGCATTTTCACTATTAAATCCACAATACATCCAAGCTGTATCAAAATACGTAAATCCTCTTTCTAAAAAAGTATCTACCATTTTTTTAGTTTCCTCAAGATCAATTTTTGAAGGATCATTAGGGTCTAAAGAAGGTAGTCTCATTAATCCAAAACCTAATTTTTTAGCCATTATATCTTACTTCCTTTCTAGACATATTTTGTCATCTAAATTTTATCTTGTCTACAAAATTTTGTCTAGTTAAGATTTAAAATATTAATTATCAGCTAACTCCATTGAAACATAATTAACTTCTTTATTAGTAAAAATATTATTTAATACTAACATTATAACTGCTAAACAAATAAAGCCACCGCTTAAAACTATAAATAACCTATTAAGACTATCACTTAATGCGATATTTTGCATAAAAATACTACTATATGGTGAAATAAAAGCACCTAAATTAAAACCTACTAATAATAATGAAGTTGCTAGTGGTGTATTTTTTATTTGTGAATTATTAATACGACCGATTAAGTATGGCATAAAAATTTTAAATCCAAATCCGGTTAAAAAACCACCAGCAAATGTAATTATCATTGAATTAGAAATTCCTATTAAAAACATTGCTAATGCTAAAATCAACAAACCAATAATTGGTGTTAGCTGCTTAAAGATTTTAATTATCTTACTAAATAATGTTCCAGCTGTAATTGCTCCTAGTGATAATAATATAATTACTAAACTAGCATCACTAGCATTTCCATATCCAGCCGTTGTAATTAATGTTGATACTTTAATGCCCATTGTCATATATAAAGATGCTGCTACAAATAACAATGCGATAAAACTAATTAACATTATATTATCTTTTTTAAATCTATTTTCTTTTACAATTACATTTTTATCAACCGAAATATCATTTGCTGTAGCTACCTTAGGAATAAACTTGATAAAAACAATACATACCGGAATTGCTATAGCATAGGCTAAAAATGGTGCCTGCCAACCAATTTTCAACAATTGACCAGCAATAAATGTTATAAAGATCCCTCCTGCTCCTTCAAAAGCACTTTGTAATCCATACATTTTAGCTCGATCTTTCCCTTGATAAAAACTATTTACTAAAGCTACTGTTAAAGAATTGAATAAACCAATCCCAAATCCAAGCATTGCTCGACTAATTAAAATTAAATAAAAATTAGAAACAAATACTGGCAGTATCCCTGAAACAGCGACAATTAACAACCCTAATGAAGCTGTTTGTTTATAACCAATCTTTTTTGCGATAAAACTACTAATTAATACTGAAATCATTAAAAATAATGATGGTACAGTTGTCAACATTTCAATCATTGCTAATGGAATTGTATCAAAAGCGCTTGCCATAGCTGGAATATTAGCGTTGATTGCTGGTGCACTACCAACTAATAAAGATGCTGACAATAACGAATATTTTAATACTTGTTCTTTTTTCATAATCATTCTCCCTTCTATTTACAGCTATATTTTACCTAGTAAAACACTAGTTGAGAATTCTTAAAAAGTTCACATAGTATCACCTATTAGTTAATACTAAAACATACAAAATATTAATATATGCAGATTTAGACTATAAATTTAAACCTATAGGTCATAGTTAATATTGTTTGAATAAATATTGCTAACTTTCTTTTAACGAACAAATTGTTTAATAACTCTAAAATGGCTATAATATATTGTATTGGAAGGAGTTTTTTATGAATAAAATAAAACAATTAACCACTATTTTATTAGCCCTAATTTTGACGATTTCTATTAGCGGCTGCAGTAATCAAAATTCTGGTGATGCTGATAAAATGCAAACCGAATTTGATCAATTTATTGAACAGGAATTTATTGATACAATGGAAAGTGATTATACATCATTACATTCATTTATTGAAAATCCTGAAAATTTTGGAATTGACTTAAATAATGTTGAAATCGGCTTTGGTTCTGGTTATAGCGAAGAAGAACTTGAAGAAGCTAAAAAAACAACCGAAGAAACTGCTGAAAGATTTGCTGAATTTGACCGAGATCTATTAACTGCAAAACAACAGGAAACTTACGATATTTATCAAAACACATTAGAATTAGCACTAGAGTCAAATGATGATAAATATGATTACATCGCCCCAGCTTTTGAAACTGCAACTGGTGCTTATTGTCAA
Organism: Erysipelatoclostridium sp. An15; assembly: GCF_002160675.1. NCBI lineage: Bacteria > Bacillati > Bacillota > Erysipelotrichia > Erysipelotrichales > Coprobacillaceae > Thomasclavelia > Erysipelatoclostridium sp. An15. The sequence goes on along the minus strand of NZ_NFLA01000003.1, from coordinate 94,396 downwards.
ATTCCAACAATGTTAACCGATTGGACAGTAAGAAATGAACAGGATGTTAAGGATTTAATTACATTAGTTGATGACACTGATCGATATATTCAAAGTCTATTAGATTATTTAAAGGTTCAAGAAGAAAAAGATACCCTTTCTATCAATGTTAATGATGTTGTTGAATATTGCCAAGGGATAATTGATGCTAAAGATAATAGTCCTATCTTACAAGCCTTGAATGAAAAAATTGATGCTTTGAATCTTGATGAAAATCAAAAAAATACTTATAAACAACAGCTTTCTACTACCTTTAATGATTCATTTATTACAGCTTATCAAAATATCATTGATACCGTAAATGGACTTGATAAAAATAAAATAAATGATGGTGGTCTAGCGAATATCGAAAATGGTAAAGAATATTATCAGTTATTATTACAAAATGCTACTGCAAGTTCTAAAACAGTTACAGAAATTCAATCAGAATTTGAAGATGCGATGGATGATTGTTTAAAAGAAATGCAATCTTTAATAATTTCCAATCCAAGTATCTCATCTGTTGTTCAAAATAACTTTGGTTCCATTAAAACCAATTACAACAGTTACGAAGAAATGATGCAAGATTTAGCAACTGAAATACAAGAAGATTTTCCAGACATTGGAACTATTGATTATCAAATAGCTCAAATCGATCCTTCTTTAGCCAATAACAGTGTTGCTGCTTATTATAATTTACCAGCATTAGATAGCAAAGCAGCAAATCAAATTCGTGTTAATTCTGATAATAATGAAATTGATATAAGTGCTGTTGATACTTTTCAAACCATTGCTCATGAAGGTTTACCTGGTCATATGTATCAGGTTAATTACAGTTATTTAAACCTTGATAATAATTATCGTAAAGTTTTAGCATCAAATCCATCATATCAAGAAGGCTGGGCTGTTTATGTGCAATATTATTGTAACAAATATTTATCTCAGCAAGTTAATTCAGATATTTTAGAATTAATGAAATATAATAACATTTATTCTTATTATGCAATGATTTTATGTGATATTGGTATTCACTATGAGGGCTGGGATTTAGATGAATTTAAAGATAACTTAGCAGATTTAGGTTTTGTCATTAATGATGATGATTCGCTAGAATTACAATACAATCAGTTAAAAGACAATCCGACAATCTTTGTTCCTTATTATTATGGTTATCTTCAATTTAGTAATTTAGAAACTACTGCTAAAGAAGAGCTAGGAAATAAATTTAATGATATTGAATTTCACGAAGCTTTATTAACTAGTGGTTGTGCTCCATTTACAATTGTTGAAAAGAATGTTGAAAATTACATTGAAACAAACAAGTAAAAACGATTCATTTAATTGAATCGTTTTTACTTACTGTTTTAAAGACACGATTTTATAAAATCATCATACAAATCAATTACTTCTTCTTTCCAAAAAACTGCCCCACCATGATCACTGCCACGAACTAAATACAGTTTAACACTTTTACCGGCATTTTTTATCGCCTGATATAATTCCACGCTTTGTTTACAAAATACTGTTTTATCTTTAGTACCATGTAAAATAAGCATCGCTGGATAATCTAAATCAACATAACTTTTAACATTAGCTACCTTTGCTTCCTCAATATTTTCACGAATATTATATCCCATTAACATTCCTTCAGGACTATCAGGAAGCTGATGATTTAAAGTTGAAGGAAAACCATCAGGCATTGTAATATCAACAGCACCATATAAATCAATAATCCCTTTAACAAAACAATCATATTGATTAATTGGCTGATCAAACAAATCTGTTTTAGCAGTCATCCCAATCATCGCACTAGTGTGACCTCCCGAAGAATCACCCATGACAATAATGTTATCACTATCTAAATGATATTGAGCATGATGGGCTTTTAAATAACGAATTGCATTTTTACCATCAATGATCTGAGCTGGAAAATGAGCGATGCCACTATGACGATATTCAACAATAGCACAAACATAGCCTCTTTTTGCCAATGCTCCAATATTGGCAACATTACGATAAATATTTTGTTTTTTCCAAGCAGATCCTTGAATAAATATTACCCCAGGAAACTTTTTATTAGGGTGATTAAATATTGAAGGTACTAACAGTTGTAAATGCAAATCAACACCATCTTTTCGATCATAGACAATATCTGGAAGATAATCAACACCAATTTCTTCTCCAGTCATTTTTATTTCAGGTATATTATCTAGATTACAAATGTAGTCTGGCATGGTTTCATAAGTATATTCTTTAACTTCTATTTTCATGATAACCTCCTAATCCTTTTGTAATAATTGTTCAATACATTGATCTAAATGACTAACAACATTGTTTGCTACTTGTTGTACTTCTAAAGGACTATAATCAAATGTAAAACTATTATCAACAAATTCAAGCATGGAAATATCGTTATATGAATCTCCAATGCAAGCCAAATCGTTTTTATCTAACTGATAGTAATTGGCAATTGCTTCAAGACCGCTTTTTTTAGAACAGTCTTTAGCGACAACATCTAATGCTGTTTTATTTTGAAAAATTTCAATATCTACGTATTGTTGTAAATCCTGTTTAGCACTAAAAGCTTCCTTTTCAGTTTTGAACATTAAAGAAAAACTAATAATTGTTTTGTCTAACAGTTGTTTTTTGGAAGTTAGATTAATAATAAAATCTGATGAAAAATCATTCTTACTATTTACAAAATAAATTTCATTTTCAGTAGCAATTAACATTTCAACATCATTATAACTATCCATAACTTTTTCAACTGTTGTCAAAGTTATCTCTTTTTTACTAATTAGTTTAAAATCCCGATCTAAAACAATAGCTCCACTATTTACAATATAAAAATCAAATTTAAAATCAGGTGAAGCAAAATCAGTAACCCCAATTAATGGTCTACCAGTACAAACTCCAAATTTATGTCCTAAAGACTGGAATTTTTGAATTGCTTTAATATCATCTCTTCGATAATTTTCTAATTGATGTTCAAAAAATAATGTTCCATCAAAATCACTAGCTAATAACAAATCCATTTCCTCCTTTTTTATGAATTTTTAATATTATTTATCAAAAAAGAGCTAACATTTGTTAACCCTAGTCTAACCTTTTAATCCTCTTGATTGGCGATCCATATCTTCAACAACAATATCGTAAATTTCTCCTAAAGAAGCACAATACTCTAATACCTTCCAAGGCTCATTAGTATGGAAATGAATTTTGATTAAATCTTTATCACCTACAGCCAATAAACAATCCCCTTTAAAATTATTTGTAAAATATTCATTGATAGCATCTTCATCAAGGTTTTTACCCTCTATTAATAACTGGGTATCATATCGAAATTCAAGCATACTATACCTCCTTTTTTTATTATATCACAATTTATAATAAGCTTAAGATTTCTTGATTAGTCAGATCTCGAAACTCGCCTTCTTTTAATCGTTCATCTAATTTTAAAGCTCCAAATTCAATTCGTTTTAATTTTACAACTTCATTATCTAGACTTTTAAACATCTTTTTAATTTGATGATATTTACCCTCACTAATCGATAAATAACAATGAAAATCATCGATCATTTCAAATTCTGCAGGTAAACATTTGATATTATGATCAATAATAATTCCTTGTAAAAATACTTCCTTTAAATTATTAGTAATTTTCTTTTGGGCTTCCACCAAATATTTTTTAATAACATGATTACTAGGTAAAAGCAGCTTTTTTGATAAACTATGATCATCGGTTAAAATCAATAAACCAGTGGTATCTTTGTCTAAACGTCCTAAACAATAACAATCTTTATTAGTTATCAAATCAATTACACAAGGATATTTTAGATCATGATTAGCACATATATAACCTTTGGGCTTATTTAACATAATATAAGTAAAAGGCTGGGCTTTTAAAATAGTTTGTTGATAAATAATCTGGTCACTAAATTTAACAGGATATTTATGATCTTTTATAACTTCACCATTAACTGTTATCTTACCTTGTTTTATCAGTTTACGACAAGTCGAGGCATTTCCTAAATTATTTTTCATTAAAACATAATATAAATCTTTCATTTTAAAATTTCCTTTATAAAATTAGTTAATTTTATGATACATCAATTATTAAAAATAAGCGATAAAAAACTATAGCATTAAACTTCTGTTATAAAACCATTACATTTTAATATTGATAACAATTTAAATAAATTCTTTTTATAGCTTTTAAATCAAGATTATCAAAAATATTGCCATCGATCCTATCAAGACTGCTTATTGCTTCCATTTCCTGATCAGTCAACTTAAAATCAAATATTTCTATATTTTCTTTAATTCTTTTTAGATTATGACTTTTTGTCAATATTACAATTTTTCGTTGCACCAACCACCGTAAAATAATCTGCCCAACATTTTTATGATATTTATTAGCTAAATCAATTAAAATCTTTTCTTTAAACAACTCACTATTACCTTGACTAAAAGGTGAATGGGCTTCATGAATAATTTGATATTGTTTCATAAAAGCATTAGTATCTTGATGTTGAAAATACGGGTTTGTCCTAATTTGATTAATTACCGGTTGAATTTCCACATGCATTATAAAATCCATAAGTCGATCAGCATACATATTACTAACCCCTAAAGCCCGTATCTTACTTTCGTGATAAGCTTCTTCCATAGCTTTCCACATACCATAGATATCACCCATTGGTTCATGAATCAACAATAAATCCACATAATCTAATTGCAATCTTTTTAAAGCAGCATCAATAGCTAATTTAGCTTTTTCATATCCAGCATCCTGAACCCATAATTTAGTAGTAATAAATAATTCTTCACGTGGGATTTCGCATTCTTTAATAGCTTGACCAACTTCAATTTCATTCATATAAATTGCTGCAGTATCAATAAGTCGATAACCAGCTTTAATAGCCTCTATTACACATTGTTTACATTCATCCTTTTTTATTTGATACACACCAAATCCTAATGTCGGCATTTTAATACCGTTATTTAATGTTACATATTCCAAAACTATTCACCCCTTTTTATAGTTTTATTATATGTAGATATATATTTGTAAACAATTTTTATTACTAATGATATTTATAAGTATTTCTTATTTTAGAGATAAATTAATAATTCTTAATAATTTATTAAATGTTTTATTAATAATTTTCTGCTATGATAATGGTGTAAAAAATGGAGGGGTTAAAATGAATCCAGCAGTAGCAATTGTAATTATGTCTATTATCGAAGTCATTGGCATTAATATCTTTTTACGTCATCGCCATAATGATTAAAAATTGACGACAAAAAGCATCTAGATAATACCTAGATGTTTTTTATTGTTTTTTCTTTTGTTGAAATGATGCAATTATAATATATAAATAATTAGGTAAATAACGGCCTGAAGTCATCGCTAATTTCATTTTTATAGTTGGAATAATAACAACTTTACGCTTTTTCATTTTAGACAAAGCATACTTAGCACAATAATCAGCTCTAATTCCCTTTAAAGCAAATTTAACCTGAGCCACATCATTAAACTCAGTATCAACAGGTCCTGGACATAAACAGCCTACATATACATTACTATTTTTTTCCTTTAACTCTCGAGCAATTCCTTGTGTTAAACTTGTTACATATGATTTAGTGGCATAATACGTACTCATATGTGGTCCTGCTGGCATTAATCCAGCACAAGAAGCCACATTTAAAATATAACCATTATCATTATGTTCCATTTTTTCCAACATTAGTTTTGTTAAGATGTGTAAAGCTACACAGTTAACTTCAATCATCTCTATTTCTTTTAATAAAGCAATTTCATCGAAATTCCCACTAATACCAAAACCAGCATTATTAATTAAAATTTCAACATTTAAATCTTTAACTTTCTCAAACAACTGATAACAATCATTTTCATTCTTTAAATCCGCTTCAATTATCAAACAATCAGTATCTAATTCTTTTGCCAATTGCTCTAATCTAGCCACCCTTCTAGCGACCAATACTAAATAATAACCTTGCCTAGCTAATAATTTTGCAAACTCCTTACCAATACCAGAACTTGCCCCTGTTATCACTGCATATTTTTCCATTAGTAATCACTTCCTAAAAAATATTTTACACTATAAATTATACGCCGGCAATTAAGCAAAATTTATTATTTTATAAAATTAATAATAGCAAAATATTATTCTTGATTAATATCTTGAAGATAACACCACTTAGCTATTTTTGTGATTAATTTTTCAGATAAAGGTTGCGTGAATAAAATTTTAATTACACCGTTATGAACTTTATAATCTGATAAATGATCATGAAAAAATAAAACTGCTTCTTTGCCTGGATATAAACTAATATCATTTTTATTAACAGCAAAGTGAATTATATTGTCGTTATTTTTCCAAGTTGGCATTCCCCATGCAATCGTTGCTTTTGCTTCTGGTATTGCCTTATTAATAATGTCTTTGAGTTCAATTAATAGCGGTTGAATTTCTTTTTCTTGTCTAGCTATATATTCATCAATCGTAGTAGGTTTTTCACCACAATAATGACTCTGATTTTTTCTTTTAAATACTCTTTTACACTTGGGACATTGCCACATATCTTTCTCCTTTAAATAACCTTTTATAAATTGAAAATACCACATACTTATTAACGTAATATATCTACAGCTGCCTATCATTCAAAAAAGCAGCACTTAGTTGTGCTGCTAATTATTATAAATCACAAATTCCTTTATTCTCACCATACATTGCATACCAGTCATTATTAAAATCTGCTACTGCTTTTTCAATGTTTGGATTCTTGAAGATTTGATTTAATACGGCTACTGGTGCTGTTATTGCATGTGAGCCACTATTAAAAGCATCTCGAACTTGTTGTACCCCTTTAAAGCTTGCTGCTAATATTTTACAATCATATCCATCTACTTCAATCCTTGATGATAGTTCATGGATCAATTCAAATGGATCACTTCCTAGATTACCGATACGATTTACATATGGAGCAATATAATCAGCTCCGGCTTCTAATGCCATATAGGCTTGCATTAAATCATAAACAGCTGTCGCCGTTACATTCATGCCACGAGCTTTTAATTCTTTAATAGCTTTAATTCCTTCATATGAAACAGGTACTTTAATATATACTAAATCATCGATTTCCTTTACAATTCGTTTAGCTTCTTTAACCATAGTTTCACAATCCAAACCAGTTACCTGGATATGCAAACTGTTTTCCATTCCAATCATTTCTCTGATTTTACGCATATGATCAAAGAAATTTTCAGGATTAGTTGCTTTTACTATTGAAGGATTACTAGTAACTCCTGAAATTGGTAAATACTCTACTGCTTCTTCAATTTCTTTTAAATCTACTGTATCAATTATAAATTCCACGTCTTAAACTCCTTTCATTTATAACGTTTGTTCTGTTCTCTCTATAATATCATCTTGTGTAGCTTTTGACAATACATTGAAAAATGCAGAATAACCAGCAACCCGAACAATTAAGTCTTTATGCTTTTCAGGATGTTTTTGTGCATCAATTAATGTTTCTCTAGAAACAACATTATATTGAACGTGATAACCTTCTAATCGATTAAAGAACGTTTTAATTAACATTTCTAATTTTTGTTTATTTTCATCACTTGATAACATTTGTGGCGTTACTTTTTGATTTAATAAAACACCTCCAGTAATTTCATGGGTTGGTAATTTAGAAACTGATTTAAATACTGCTGTAGGTCCACTTTTATCACAACTATGAGCTGGTGAACAACCTTCAGCAAGCGGTGTCTGAGCTTTTCGACCATCAGGAGTCGCCATTGTTGAAAATCCTTGTCCAACATTTGCAGAAATTGATGAAGTTCCTGCATAACGGATCCCGCCAATAGGTCCACGTCCATAACGAGTATTTGGATATTTTTTCATTTCATCAATATAGCTATCATAAGCTTCAACAACTAATCGATCTACATAATCATCATCATTACCATATTTAGGAGCTTCATTGATTAACATTTTTTGAATCTTTTGATTTTCTTCACTTGTAAAGTTATCTAATAAAGCATCCCATAATTGCTGTTTTGTAATCTTCTTTTCTTCAAAGACTAATTTTTTAATTGCCGCTAAACTATCAGCCATATTAGCGATTCCTACTTGTAAACCTGAAATATAGTCATAGATAGCCCCACCTTCTTTAATCGTTTTTCCGCGACCAATACAATCATTTGTTAATGTTGAACATAAAACATCAGGGACATCACGTTCTGAAGCTAAATCAATTGCATTTTCAACAATAACACTCATTCTAGTTAGTTGGCGTACTACTTTATCCCAGGCATTCATCAAATCTTCATAAGAATCCATTTCTGTAAAATAACCACATTCTTCGACAAATCGTTTACCACTCGTCATATCAACGCCATTATTCATTGCAATTAATAAGATTCTTGGAAAATTCATATAACTCATACCAGTACAACGATAACCCCATTTACCTGGTACTGCTGTTTCAACACAGCCAATGGCTGAATAATCATAGGCATCTTCTTCTTTAACACCTTTTTCAATAAATGAAGGAATAATTACTTCATCATTATTAAATGCCGGCATTCCAGTTCCTAATTTCATAACTTCGATTGCTTCATCTAAAAATTCCTGATTTATATTTTTATGATATCTTACTGTTAAATTAGGCTGTGGTAATCTAGTTTGAGCAATTGATTTTAAAACTAAAAATGATAATTTATTAACTGCATCTTTTTTATCACGAGTTTGACCACCAATAGTTACATTTTGATACATTGGACTACCAGCACTTGAAAAAGTATGTGACTGACTACGAACTTTATTGATCGTTAAAGTTTTGATCCATAAATTATTCAATAACTCAACTACATCATCTTCACTTAAAATTCCGTTTTCTAAATCATGTTTCAAATAAGGATACATATATTGATCAAAACGACCATAAGATAAAGAATGTCCATTAGATTCAATTTGTAATATTAATTGAATAAACCATACTGATTGAATGGCTTCTTTAAAAGTTTCGGCTTTAAAATAAGGAACTTTTTTGCAAATACGGCTAATTTCTAATAATTCATCTTTTCGCTTACCATTAGCATTTTCGGCTTGTTTTTTTGCTAGTTCACTAAAACGAGCAGCAAAAGTTTTAACTGATTCAATGACTATTAAAACCGCTTTATAAAAATGATATTTATCAATGTTTTCTGGTTTACATAAATCTAAATCAGCTTTCAATTTTAAAACCCTGTTTTCATAGCTTACCAAACCATTTTCAAGAACATTTTGATAGTCTACTGCTAAATGGGCATCACCAGAATTTAATTTACCTTCCATACCAAAAAAACCAGTTTCCATAAATACACTAACTTCATCTGGTAATAAAGCTTCCCCTTTAGCTCTTAAATTATTATTTTCCCAAAATGGTGCAATTGATCTTAATGCTTCTTTAGTATCTTCTGTTATATAGAAAACATCCCCATCACGTTTTTCAAATAAATCAAGTTCATCAATAACGAATTTCATAGTATATTCGGGAAAAATTGGCGCATCTTTATTAGAAGATGCTTGATTTCCAACGATCAAAGTTTCATCTTCAATATAAATAGGCATTTTTTCTAAAATATTTTTTAACATTAATGCACGTTTCATTACTGCTGGTTGATTTTGATGCTTTTTATAAGCTTCAGTTACTAACAATGCTCTAGTTGCATCAATATATGGTTTTTTATCTAAAACTGCTTCTCTAAAACTATTCATTCGTGGTGTTAAATCGCCAAAATGTTCGACATTTTTCATATTATCTCCTCCGTTGTTTCGTTTGAAACTAATAATTGTTTTATTTACAATATCATCATAACATTAATTAGCATTTAGTCAAGAATATGTTTCATAAATAATTAAAATTGCTTTCATTTGAAATTGATTTATTTACTTTTATAACAACCTATGATAAGATAATTTTAAAGGAGCAAATATTATGAACCAAGGAATCATTTTTAATATTCAAAAATTTAGTATCCACGATGGTCCTGGAATTAGAACGACTGTCTTTTTTAAAGGATGTCCATTAAAATGTAAATGGTGTTCTAACCCGGAATCACAATTAGATAAAATACAAATTTTATATGATCAAACTAAATGCACTCATTGTTTAAATTGCTTAAATAGCTGTCCTGTAAAGGCTCTTAGTTTAGTAAATGATAAAATTATTATCGATCATAAAAAATGTATCGGATGTCTAAAGTGTGTTAATAACTGTTTAAATAGTGCTTTGACAAATGAAGGCGAATATAAAAATATCGATGAAATCGTTGATGAATGTTTAAAAGATGTTGCTTTTTATGAAGAATCTAATGGTGGTATTACCATTTCTGGTGGTGAAGCAATGTGTCAGCCAACTTTTTTAAAACAATTAGTGTTAAAACTAAAAGAACATAATCTTCATCTTGCAATCGAAACTACTGGTTATGTTGAATCGGCAACATTTCAAGAACTAGCTAAACTATTTGATTTATTATTATTCGATGTCAAACATGTAAATAATCAAAAACATATCGCTGGAACAGGTGTATCTTGTGATTTGATTAAGACTAATTTAATCTGGGCTTTAAAAAATAATATCTCTATATTACCAAGAATCCCAGTAATCCCTAATTTTAATGCCAGTAATGAAGACGCTAAAGAAATTGCTAGTTTTTTAGCCAATATAAAAATTAAAAAAGCTCAATTATTACCTTTTCATCAATTTGGTGAAAAAAAGTATGAACTTTTAAATCGTAATTATGCTTTAAAAAATATTAAAGCTCTTTATCCTGAAGATTTAAAAGAATATCAACAAATATTTATCGATCAAGGAATTGATTGTTTCTTTTAAAAAATACAGACTTCATTTATTTAGTCTGTATTTTTTGATGATGTTTTTTATGGTCTTCTAACCATTGTTTTTGTAGTTTTTCTAATAAAGATTTTAATTGATCCTGCTTTTCTTTTGATAAAGCCGATAAAATTAAACTTTCATCTTTTCCATGTTCTTGCAGTTTTTCACTCTTGTGTTTAGCCACTTGGCCACAAATTGATAATAATTTTACTAATTCATTTTTACTTACTGATTTCATCTTATCCACCCTTCCTTAACAAAAAAAGAGTTGTGCCTCACGATTGGATTTACGTGATAACACAACTCATCTTAACTACTTAAATTATAACTACAATTACTATTTTCATCAAACGATATTAAATACTATACCGCGATTACTTCAATTCCTTGTTCTTCTAAATACAATTTACTACTTTCATTTATTTTATCATCAGTAATCACACAACTAACTTGACTAGTTGGTACTAAATTAATTAGACCAAGCCGACCAAATTTACCTGAATCACTAACAACGATAACTTTATCAGCTTGTTTAGTCATATCTTTTACCGTTTCCCCTCGCATAAAATCATTACCAGTAAATCCAGTTTTTTCATTAAAGCCGTCGATTCCAATAAATAATTTATCCACAAAAAAAGGTTCCATACATCTTTTAGTAATTGGTCCAACCATAACCTGAGATTCTTGTTGATATTGACCACCAAGCAAAATAATATCAACATGACCGTTTTTTCTAATATAATCAGCAATAAATGCTGAATTAGTGATGATTGTCACATCTTTTTTAGTCTTAGCAATCTCTAAAGCTAATAAAGCACAACATGAACCAGATTCAATCATAATTGTTTCCCCGTCATTAACCATTGTTGCCCCATAGCTCGCTATTTTCTGTTTAATATCATAGCGATAAGCTAAACGATTATTAATATCATCACTTTCATTTAGCTTAGCATAACCGTGTTCTCTAATTAAAATACCGGTATTTTCTAAATGATCTAGATCTTTACGAATTGTAACCTGGGATACTCCTAATAATTGCGATAACTTACTTACTTCTACTTTTTTATATTTCGTAAGTAAATCTAATATCTTTGTATGTCTTTCATTCATAACTATCACTCTCTTTGACAAAAGGATAACATAATCAAATTTTATTAGCAACTTTTCTTATCTTTTTATCACTTTCAACATCAAATTACTTACAAAACTTAAAACATCCATTTATATATTACTTTTGTCTTTTATGATAAGATACATCATTTGAACGATTAAATTCTTAATGCTATAATAGTCACGAATAGGAGATGATTTAATGACAAAAGTAGATATTATTTCTGGTTTTTTAGGGGCTGGTAAAACAACCTTTATAAAAAAATTAATTAATGATGTATATCAAGGTCAACAAATAGTTTTAATTGAAAATGAATTTGGTGAAATTGGTATTGATGGAACTTTTATGAACAATGCTGGTATTGAAGTAACTGAAATCAATTCCGGTTGCATTTGTTGCAGCTTAGTTGGAGATTTTGAAGCTTCATTAAAAGAAGTGTTAGAAACTTATCATCCTGATCGCATCATTATTGAACCATCAGGAGTTGGTAAACTATCTGATGTAATCAAAGCAGTTGGTGATGTTAACAGCGATGAATTAGAACTTGATAATTATATTGCTGTTATTGACGCTAAAAAATGTCGTTTATATACTAAAAACTTTGGTGAATTTTTCAACAATCAAATTGAATATGCTTCACTAATTATCTTAAGCAGAACTCAAGATGTTACTGAATATCAATTAGATGAATGCATTAAAATCATTAAAGATCATAATGATAAAGCAAATATTATTACTACACCATGGGATCAGCTAACAAAAGAAACTCTTGTTAATGCATTTAGTGATAGTGATAATTTACGAGATGAATTACTAGCTGAATTAGATGTTTGTCCAGAATGTGGTCATCATCATGAACATCACCACGACCATGACTGTGGCTGCGAACACCATGAACATCATCACGATCATGATTGTGGCTGTGGACATCACCACCATCACCATCATGCTGATGAAGTATTTACAAGCTGGGGTAAACAAACACCTAAAAAATATACTAAAGAACAGTTAGAAGCTATTTTAAAAGAGTTAAGTAGCGATAATAGCTTTGGCAATATCTTAAGAGCAAAAGGATATGTTGATAGCAATGAAGATAAATGGTGGTATTTTGATTTAGTACCTGGCGAATATGAAATTAGAACTGGTAATGCTGATTTTACTGGACGTATTTGTGTCATTGGTGAAAAATTAGATGAAGCTAAATTAGATGCTTTATTTGAGGGAGTGGCTTAATGAGTACTCGAGTATATATTTTTGCAGGATTTTTAGATAGTGGTAAAACTACATTTATTAATGATACTTTAAGTAATCCTGATTTTTATAATGGTGAGGATACTTTGTTAATTAGTTTTGAAGAAGGCGAAGTTCCTTATCAAGAAAGTATCTTAAAAAGAGCAAATACTAATTTAGAAATTCTTGATCATGAAAACTACACATCTAATGATTTAATGGCATTAGAAAATAAATATCATCCTACGCAAATTTTAATTGAAGCTAACGGGATGATGGATTTGAACGCATTTGTAAAGGAAATTGTTCCTGAAAACTGGAATGTTGTTCAAGTCTTAACAACTATTGATACAACTACTTTTTCAATGTATGTAAGTAATATGCGTTCTTTAGTATATGGGCAAGTTGTATTTAGCGATTTAGTAATCTTTAATCGTTATAATCGTAATGTCAAAAAATCATCATTACGGAATAATATTAAAGCTATTAATTCTAATGCTCAAATCATCTATGAGTTACCTGATGGTACTATCGATACTTTAAACACTGAAGAAGAAATGCCTTTTGATATTAATCAAGATCGAATTGAAATTCTTGATCATGATTTTGGTATTTTTTGTATGGATGTTATGGATCATCCTCGAAAATATGAAGGTAAGACAATTAAAATCAAAGGTAAATTTATTGGTTTAGACCGAGTATTAGATAATGGATTTGTCTTAGGACGACAAGCAATGGTATGTTGTGAGCAAGATACATCTTTAATAGGTTTAATTTGTATTAGTCCTTTAGCTAAAAAACTGATTCCTGAAGAATGGGTTAGCGTTGAAGGAAAAATACAAGTTGAATATGATACTGAATATCAAATGGATGTGCCAGTATTACCAGTAGATCATCTTGAAGTCGTTCCACCACTAGATAATCCTTATGTTACATTTGATTAAAAAAGAAGCTATAACGAATAAACCTTTTTATTCGTTTAGCTTCTTTTATTTACTGTGTAATGAAATCTCATTAATCAGCTTATTATGTTTTATATTATTACTATCGATAAAATCAACAGTACCATCTTCATTTAATGATGTAAATGTCACTAAACCATAATCTTCAAAGTTAACTTTTTTATCCTTTAAATAAGCAATATCATTGACATAATCAAGAATTTTATTATAACATCCTTGTTGATAAAGATTATAATAAATATTAAAATACGTTAACATTGCAATCATTAAAGACTTCACATGATACTCTTGACCTGTTTTCATTTTCATCGATGCAAAACTACCACTAATAGAATTAACATTCAAGCCAATTCCTACTATAATTCCCTTTAAATTTGATTCAAAAACAGCCTCAACTAAAATCCCGCAAATTTTCAAATCATCAACATAAACATCATTTGGCCATTTTATTTTTGCTTTGATCCCATAACGTTCTAATAAACCTACTACGCTACAAGCAGCTATTTGTGTCATTTTATGTAAATCCTGAGGGTTTTTAAAATCCTTAACCAAAATACTCATTAATAGATCTTCGCCCGGCTTGCTTTGCCAAACATGACCATTTCGCCCTTTACCACTAGTTTGATAATTACAACGTACAACACTTAAATTATTTAACCGGTCAATATTTTTTTTTACGTACTCATTAGTTGAATCCACTGTATCTAATTCGATATAACTCATCATTACCACCCCACTAGATACTTTTAATTATAATACAACCTTACCGATTAAACAAATAATTCGCTACATATCCGTATAAAAATATTATAAAGATTAATAATTTAAATCCAGGTCATTAATTCTATACCAGCAGATCAACTTTCTCATATTTTCTCTAAATTCTCATTTAAATCCTTATTAGCACCAACATAAATAAATATATCTCATCATCAACTTCTAACCCAATTTAAAAATAAATAACATTTTTTACAAACAAGTATATAACATAATTTAATAAACTTTTTAACATCAAAAATCAATCCTCTCCACGATACAAGACTATTTTTATAAAATCAATATTATCTATTAAAAAGACTTGATTTTTTGCACAATCAAGTCTCTTTACTATTATAATTCCACAGTTTTTCTACGTTGATATAAATAACTAAATAAAGCCGCTAAAATAATAATTACATATCCAATAATACTCATTAAATCTGGAATTTGATTTAGGAAAACAAATCCTAAAATCGCTGCAAAAACAATCTGGCTATAATCGAAAATTGAGATATCTTTTCCAGCGGCATTGTTGTAAGCAGCTGTAATTGCAAATTGTCCACCAGCAGCCATTAAACCAGCACAAATTAAAATTGCAGTTTGTGATAAAGTCATTGGCTGATAATTAAAAATTAAATATGGTACCACACTTAAACAAGAAAAACAGGAAAAGAAAAAGACAATTTTAGGACCAGAAACACCTTGCTTACCTAATTGACGAACACAAGTATAAGCGATTCCAGCTCCTAAAGCCCCTAATACCCCTATTAATGAATTAATATTATTTAAAATATTTAAAGATGGTTTAATTACAAATAAACTACCAATAAATGCAATTATTATTGATATTTTCTGAACAGTAGTAGCCTTCTCTTTTAAAAACAACGATGAACAGATAATTACAAAAAATGGTGATAATTTATTAAGCATTGATGCATCACTAACTAAAAGATGATCAACAGCATAAAAATTACATAAAATTCCTAGGGTTCCAAATATTGAACGTAATAATAACATTTTTAAATCTTTACGATGATATTTAAATCCTTCTTTATTTTTTACTAATATTCCAAAAGCAAAAAAAGCTGCAATTAAATTTCTAAAGAAACTTTTTTGGATTGAAGGAATATCACCTGCTAACTTTACAAAAACATTCATAGCAGCAAAGAAAAAAGCCGCTAAAATTATATATATCATTCCTTTTTTAGTGTTATTCATAAAAGCCTCCATTATATCCATATGAATTATAACGAATTAAGTCTTCCTGTCAAACATTTTGCTTCAATAAAAAAGTGGTATCGCCATAGCCATACCACAATATTTATTATTGTACTGCAAATGTTAATTCTGCCTTACAAACAACTTTTCCATCAACTTTAGCAACAGCTTCACCAATACCAATTGGTCCCTTTTGCTTTGTTAAATGACATTCCATTTCTAAAACATCACCAGGTGTAACTTGTCCTTTAAATTTACATTTATTAATTCCACCAAAGAAAGCAATTTTTCCTTTGTTTTCTTCTTTAGAAAGAATAGCAATACACCCTACTTGTGCTAATGCTTCTACAATTAAAACCCCTGGCATTACATGATGTTGTGGGAAATGACCACAAAAATGCATTTCATTAACACTTACACATTTAATTCCTTTTGCATATTCACCTGGTTTATAATCAGTGATTCGATCAACTAAGGCAAAAGGATAACGATGAGGATTTATTTCTTGAATTTGATTACTATTTAATTCCATCTCTCTATTCTCCATATTTCTTAAATACAATTGTTGCATTATGTCCACCAAAACCTAAAGAATTTGACATAGCAACATTAACTTCTTGTTCTCTACCAACATTTGGAACGATGTCTAAATCACATTCAGGATCAGGATTTTGATAATTGATTGTTGCTGGAATATAACCTTCTTCAACTGCTTTAACACAGATTACACCTTCGATTCCACCAGCAGCACCTAAACAATGTCCTGTATTTCCTTTTGTTGAAGAAACAGCTACGTTTTTAGCAGCTTCACCTAAAGCAGCTTTAATAGCTAAAGTTTCACCTTTATCATTTAATGGTGTACTTGTTCCATGAGCATTAATATAAGTTACATCTTCTGGTTTTAATCCAGCATCTTCTAAAGCGTTAACCATTGCTTTAGCACCACCAGAACCATCAGATAATGGAGCAGTAATATGATAAGCATCACAACTAGCACCATAACCAACCATTTCACAATAGATATGAGCACCTCGAGCTTTAGCATGTTCTAATTCTTCAAGAACTAATATTCCAGCACCTTCACCCATTACAAAACCGCTACGATCAGCATCAAATGGGATAGATGCTCTTGCTGGATCATTATTATCACAAAGTGCTTTCATTGATGTAAATCCACCAACTCCAAGTGGTGTAATACTTGCTTCAGCACCACCAGCAACCATAATATCCTGGTATCCATCGCGAATATTTCTAAATGCATCACCAATTGCATTAGTACCACCAGCACATGCTGTTACTGGACAAGTACACATTCCTTTAGCACCTAAATCAATGGCAATATTACCAGCAGCTAAATTAGTAATAGCCATTGGTACAAAGAAAGGGGAAACACGATCATATCCTTTTTGTAAAGCTTTACTATGATCTTTTTCAATTGTTCCAATTCCACCGATTCCACTAGAAACAGCTACTCCAAAACGATCAGCATTAATTTTATCAATTTCTAAACCAGAATCTTTAAAAGCTTCTCTAGCAGCGATAACCCCAAATTGGGTAAAACGATCCATTTTACGAGCAGCTTTTTTATCAAGATAATCAGCTACATTAAAATCTTTTACTTCTCCAGCAATTTTTACTTTTGTTAGGGAATTATCATAATTTGTAATTTCTCCAATTCCACAAACACCGTCTTTAATACTTTTCCAAGTTTCTTCTACATTATGACCAATTGCATTAATTGCTCCAATACCTGTAACAACAACTCTTCTTTTCATCATCTTTCTCCTTACATCGCCATTCCGCCATCAACGTGAATAGTTTGCCCTGTAATATATTTAGCATCATCACTAGCTAAAAAAACAACTGTATTAGCAATATCGCTAACTTCACCTAAAGTTCCTAATGGAATTTGTTTAATCATATTTTCTTTAATATCATCTGGTAATACATCTGTCATTGCAGTTTTGATAAATCCCGGAGCAACAGCATTTACTGTAATTCCACGACTACCTACTTCACGAGCTAATGACATTGTCATTCCAATAATACCTGATTTTGTTGCTGCATAGTTAACTTGTCCAGCATTTCCCATTACACCAACTACAGATGACATTGAAATGATTCTACCATAACGTTGTTTCATCATGATTTTAGTAACATGTTTCATGCAGTTCCATGTTCCTTTTAAGTTTACATCAACAACTGCATCAAAATCACTTTCTTTCATTCTCATTAATAAATTATCTTTAGTGATTCCGGCATTATTTACTAAAACATCAATTCTACCAAATTCTTTAACTACTTCTTTAACCATTGCCCCAGTTTCTTCAAAAGAAGCAACATTTGCTTGAGCTAACATTACTGTTGCCCCAGTAGCTTCAAGTTCATCTTTAGTTTTTTGGGCAATTTCTTTATTATCACCAATATCAATATAGTTTACTACAATTTTAGCACCTTCACGAGCACATGCAAAACAGATTTCTTTACCAATTCCTTGAGCTCCACCAGTTACTAAAACTACCTTATCTTTTAATTTCATGTTACTCTCCTTTTAATCCTGCTAATGTTTTTTCTAAAGACGCCTGGTCTTCAACCTGATAAGTTTTAATTTTACGATCAATTTTACGAACAAAACCGCTTAATACTTTACCTGGTCCAATTTCGATAATTGTATCAACACCGTTAGCTATCATATAACGAATACTATCTTCAAAATATACTGATGACATTACTTGTTTTTCTAACATCTTAGCAACTGTTGTATCTTCAGCTAATTCTTTAGCTGTACTATTAAAAATTACTGGTACTTTCATTTCATTGAAAGTTACTGTTTCAAATCTTTCTTTTAACTTAACACTTGCTGCTTCAAGTAATTTAGTATGGAAAGGACCACTTGTATTTAAAGGAATTGCTCTTCGAGCACCTTTTTCTAATGCTAATTCACTAGCTTTAGTTACTGCTTTAGCTTCACCACCAATTACTAATTGTCCAGGACAATTATAATTAGCAATAGATACAACTCCTAATTCACTAGCTTCATTAACAGCTTCATTTAATAAATCACGGTCTAAACCAATAATAGCAATCATTTTACTTTCAATACCAGCTGCTGCTTCTTCCATAGCTTGACCACGGAAACGAACTAAATTAATTGCTGTTTGATCATCTAATACTCCAGCTGCATTTAAAGCTGAGTATTCACCTAAACTAAGACCAGCAACATAATCAGGGTTAATACCATTTTCTTTTAATAATTTAGTTGCTACTACAGCAACAGCAACCATACATGGTTGTGTATTACTTGTTTTAGAAAGTTCTTCAATTGGTCCTTCAAAACATAATTTTTTTACATCAATATCTAAATCAATCTGATCAAAAACATCTTTAGCTACTTGATAGTTGTCATAGAAAGATTTTCCCATACCAACAACTTGACTTCCTTGACCAGCATATACAAATCCAATCTTACCCATTATTTAAACCCTTCCTTTAATTCATCCATTAATTCTTTCACTGTAACAATTTTATCATTACGATATCCATTGCTGCCACTAAAAACCAAACCTTCATCAAGATTTCCTTTAGCTGCGTTAATCAGTGCCGAACTAATACAATACGGTGTTGTTTTAACATCACATGGTACTAAACAATTATAACATCTTTTAACCGGAATACGCTCATCATTTTTTAAACGTTCAGTAAGTTTTGTCATAATTGCTCTTCCTGGCATACCTACTGGTGATTTAACGATCTCAATATCTTCTTTTTTAGCGTTGATAAATGCTTCTTTATATTTAATATCAGCATCACATTCTTCAGTACAAATAAAACGTGTTGCCATTTGCACTCCATCAGCACCTAAATCCATAAATTGTTTAATATCATCAGCGTCATAAACACCACCAGCTACGAAAATAGGTATTTCTTTTTGATATTTTTCAACAAAAGGTTGTAATGTTTCTTTTACTTCTTTAAAAATATCGGCTAATTTAGCTGTTGTTTTATTTAAAACATCTTCTTTATGAAAACCTAAATGTCCCCCAGCTTCGCTTCCTTCAATAACAACAAAATCTGGAGCAACATGATAGCGACGATCCCATGTTTTACAAATTAATCGCGCTGCTTTACCACTTGATACGATTGGTGCAATCTTAACTTTAGTTCCTTTAACAAATCCAGGTAAATTCATTGGCAATCCAGCACCAGAAATAATAGCATCTATTTTATTTTTAATTGCTACTTCAACCATTTGAGCATAATCAGTAATCGCCACCATGGCATTAATAGCTACCATTCCCTTACCTTTAGCGATTTCCTTAGCTTTTTGGATTTCTTTTGCCAGCTCTCTTTTATTAACTTCAGTTGGATTTTTTTCAAAATCTTCTGCTCGATAACCTGGATGTGCTGTGGAAATGACCCCCATTCCACCGTTCTTTGCTACGTGTCCTGCTAAGTTTCCTAGTGAAATACCGACTCCCATGCCCCCTTGGATTATTGGTACTTCTAACTTCATATCACCTATGCAAACACTTTTCATTTTTATATCTCACTTTCTAATCTATTTAATTCATTTTTACAATCATCAAATAAGTTTTTAATAATTGTAGCTACTGGTTGGATTTCATTTACCATTCCAGCCACTTGTCCGGCCATTAAAGAACCATTATCAACATCACCTTCAAGTACTGCTTTTCTTAAAGAACCTAAAGTATATTTTTCAAGTTCTTCCATACCAGCACCTTCTTTTTCACGTTTAATGTATTCTTTAGCCATTTTATTTTTAATAATTCTAACTGGTGTTCCACCAATTCGACCTGTAACTGTTGTACTAGTATCTTTAGCTTTAACAATAGCTTGTTTATAATTTTCATGAATTGGACATTCTTCACTAGCTAACAGACAAGTTCCTACTTGAACACCACATGCTCCTAAAGCATAAGCAGCTAATACTTGTTTACCAGAAGCAAT
This sequence comes from Erysipelatoclostridium sp. An15, assembly GCF_002160675.1. Lineage (NCBI taxonomy): Bacteria > Bacillati > Bacillota > Erysipelotrichia > Erysipelotrichales > Coprobacillaceae > Thomasclavelia > Erysipelatoclostridium sp. An15. Next base: position 73,219 of record NZ_NFLA01000003.1, on the reverse strand, counting down.
TCCTCCAGCTGCAATAACAGGAATATTAACAGCTTCAACTACTTGTGGTACTAAAGCCATTGTTGTTAAATCTCCAATATGCCCACCAGCTTCAGTTCCTTCAACAATAACTGCATCAACGTTATATTTTTCTAAACGTTTAGCTAAAGCTACACTAGGTACTACTGGTAAAACTTTGATACCAGCTTCTTTCCAAGCTGCTACATATTTACCTGGATTACCAGCTCCTGTAGTTACTACCGGTACTTTTTCATCAATTACCAATTGTGCCATTTCATCTGCACAAGGATTCATTAACATAATATTAACCCCAAAAGGTTTATCAGTTAAACTACGGCAAATTTCAATATTCTTTTTCAATGTTGCTGTGTCCATGCCACCAGCACCAATTAACCCTAATGCTCCTGCATTAGATACACTTGCAGCAAATTCACCTGTAGCAATATTTGCCATTCCCCCTTGAATTAACGGGTATTTAATTCCTAATAATTCATTTAGCTTCATATTCTAACTCCATTCTATTAATGTTGCGCCCCACGTTAGACCGCCACCAAAACCTACACAAATAATTTTATCACCAGATTTTAACATTCCTTTGGCATTCATTTCTCCTAAAGCTAAAGGAATACTAGCCGCTGAAGTATTTCCATATTCCTGCAAATTCATATAGAACTTTTCAGGTTCAGCTTTCATTTTTTTATAAACATTTTTTATGATCCGATAATTAGCCTGATGACAAACAACATAAGCAATATCATCAAATTCTAATCCTGTTTTTTCTAAAATCGCATTAATACTTTCAGGAATTACTTTAACTGCAAACTTGAAGACTTCCTGTCCAGCCATCGTTAAATAATGATTATCCTCTTTATTATTTATCGCTGGCGCTTTTAATGCTCCTATATTTCCTGCCGAATTACAATAACTTGCAAATAAACCATCACCTTGACTGACAACAACAGCTCCAGCTCCATCACCAAATAACACACAAGTATTACGATCGGTAAAATCAATAATTTTTGATAATTCCTCACTTCCAACTACTAACGCATATTTATCCTTATTATTTTTTAGTAAAGCCTGAGCAACAGTTAAAGCATAAACAAAACCACTACATGCTGCGCTTAAATCAAAACACATTACTTCATGATCATTTAGCCCTAATCTTTCCTGCAATAAACAAGCTGTACTTGGTGTAAAATAATCAGGTGTCATTGTCGCACAGATGATTATCCCAATTTTATTTTTATCTATTTTTTCAATTGCCCGCAAAGCTGCTTGATAAGCCATCTCTGTGCAATCTTCACCTTTACTAATATGTCTTTTTTTAATCCCGGTTCTTGATACGATCCAATCATCCGATGTTTCAACCATCTTTTCTAAGTCGAAGTTATCAAGAATATTTTCTGGTGCATAATAACCGGTAGATAATACCTTTATTCCATCCATATAATCTCCTAATACTTTTCTTTGATATCCTCAAAGAAATAAACCAACTGTTGTAACGATTTTATTAATAATTCATTATCTAAAGCGTCACTATCTTCACAAACACGACTAACCATTTCTTCATGAAATTCACTATGTACCTTACAAACACGAGTACCTTTTGCTGTCAGCTCAACTCTAATTATACGACGATCATTTTGATCTTTATGACGTTTAACATAGCCTTTAGCCTCTAATTTTTTTATCGCTGTAGTAATAGTACCATTAGTAAGTGTTGCCTTTGAAGCTATAGTTGACATTGTAGGACTTGATAAAGAACTAATCGCGTCAATAATATGCAATTCTGAAACACTTAAATCCTCAACACCATGAGCAACCATATACTTACTTTCAATGTCAAGAATTTGATTGAACAAGCGTACAAAAAGATGATTAATTAATTCGCGATTTAAAATATCTCGATTAGTCATTCGTTGCTCTACCCATTTCTCTATATTTTTGATAACGCTTATTAATTAATGAATTTTTAGATAACTTCATTAATTCTGATAAAGTATCTCGAATATAAACTCTTAATCGTTTATAAACATACTCAGGCTTTTTAGTAATACCACCTTGTGGTTCCTGAATAATTTTATCTATGATTTTCATTTGATATAGATCTAAAGCTGTCAATTTCATTAGTTCGGTAGCTTCCTGTACTCGTTTTCCTTCTTTATCCTTCCATAAAATAGAAGAAAATCCTTCTGGTGAAAGTACTGAATAAACACTGTTTTCTAACATTACGATACGATCACCAATACTAATACCTAAAGCACCACCACTATTACCTTCACCAATTACAATAACAATAATCGGTACTTTAATTTGTGACATTTCCATCAAATTTCTAGCAATTGCTTCACCAATACCATTTTTTTCAGCTTCTAAGCCTGGATAAGCACCTGGAGTATCAACAAAAGTAATAATTGGACGATTAAATTTCTCAGCCTGTTTCATCAATCTTAATGCTTTACGATATCCTTCAGGTGATGACATCCCAAAATTACATTTAATGTTTTCTTCAACAGATCTTCCCTTCAAATGACCAATAACAGTACAAGGAATGTCATTAAAAAGTGCTAAGCCTCCAACAATAGAACCATCATCTTTATATAAACGATCACCGTGTAGTTCAATAAAATCATCAAATAAATTATCAATGTATTCATAAACATTAGGGCGATCAGGTTTACGTGCTAAATAAACACGATCATAAGCTGTAATATTTTTATATGCTTCAGATTCTAACTTTTTCTTAGTATTTTCAAGATCTTGAATTTGTAATGTATGATCAACTTCCTGATCCTCTCTTAGCTTTAATATTTCAAGTTCAATTTCTTTAATTTTAACTTCTTTTTCTTGTAATGACATTATTGAACCCCCCGACTATGCATTTTTAATATCCTTATAATTGTTTCCCGCATTTTAGGACGTTCAACAATTAAATCAATAAATCCCTGTTCCAACATAAACTCTGTTCTTTGGAACCCCTCAGGTAATTTTTGTTTGATTGTTGATTCAATTACACGTGGTCCAGCAAACCCAATTAATGCTTTAGGCTCACCAATGATAATATCTCCTAACATGGCAAATGAAGCCGTAACTCCACCTGTTGTTGGATGAGTAATATATGATATATATAACAAACCAGCTTCATGATGTTTAGCTAAAGCAGCACTTGTTTTAGCCATTTGCATCAATGAAATAATTCCCTCTTGCATTCTTGCACCACCAGAAGTAGTAAAAATAATCAATGGTGCTTTTCTTTTTGTAGCATGTTCGATTGCTCTAGTGATTTTTTCACCAACTGCTCCGGACATACTTCCCATTAAAAAACGCGAATCCATTACACAAACAACGACTTTTTTACCATCAATTTTTCCAGTTGCGCAAACTACAGCCTCATTTAATTTTGTAGTTTCTTTTAATTTATTTAATTTATCTTTATACCCTGGAAACATTAATGGGTCATTTGATTGAATATTACGATATAACTCTCTATATTTACCCCCATCATAAAGAAGTTTTAATCGCGTATATGCCTGCATCTTTAAATGTGCCCCACATTTTGGACATACATAATAATTTTCTTTTAAATCAGCAGTTAAAACCGTTTCCCCACAATCATCACATTTTGTATATAGACCATCAGGTACTTCGATTCTTTTATTATTTTGTATTTTATGCCGGAATGATTTAAATAAATTTAATTTTGCTTTCCGTTCCTTAAATAATTCTTCCATCTACTATCTCACCAGCTTATCTAAATTATTTTCAATGAAACTAGTATCGAAATTACCCTTTACATATTCACTTGAATGTAAAATTAAATATTGTAATTCTTGATTAGTATCAATTCCATCAATTACCAGTTCCGCTAAAACACGACGCATTCTGCGAATCGCTTCTAATCGATTTGATCCATGTACAATTACTTTAGCAATCATTGAATCATAATGTGAAGAAACTCGATATCCTTGATATAATGTTGTATCAATTCTAACTCCTGGTCCACCAGGTAGATGAACACTATTGACAACTCCTGGACATGGTCTAAATCCTTCTTTAGGATTTTCAGCATTGATACGACATTCAATAGCATGACCATTTAAATGAATATCACTTTGTTTATAAGTTAGTTTTTGATTAGCTGCTATTCTGATTTGTTCTCTTACCAAATCAACACCAGTAACCATTTCTGTAATTGGATGTTCTACTTGAATACGAGTATTCATTTCAATGAAATAATAATTTCCATTTTGATCTAATACATATTCAACGGTACCAGCATTACGATATCCTGCTCCTTTAGCAGCCTTAATGGCATCTTCACCCATTTTTTGTCTTAATAATGGTGTTAAAGCTTTGCTAGGTGCTTCTTCAATCATCTTTTGATTTCTTCTTTGGATTGAACAATCACGTTCACCTAAATGGATTACATTACCATAATTATCCGCTAAAATTTGGAATTCAATATGTTTAGGATTTAAAATTAATTTTTCTAAATACATATCATCATCACCAAAACAAGCTTTAGCTTCAGCCTTAGCAGTTAAATACGCATCTTCAAATTCTTCTTCACTAAAAGCTTTACGCATTCCGCGTCCACCACCACCAGCAGAAGCTTTGATCAATACCGGATAACCGATTTTATCAGCGCAAGCTTTAGCTTCTTCTAATGTATTAACACTACCATCACTTCCTGGTACAACTGGTACCCCAGCTTCAATCATTTTTTGACGAGCCATACTTTTATTTCCCATCATATCAATGACATCACCACTAGGACCAATAAATGTCATTCCACATTCTTCTACCAAACGAGCAAATGTTGAATTTTCTGATAAAAATCCAAAACCTGGATGAATGGCATCACACCCTAAAGCGGTAGCAGCACTTAAAATATTTTTCATATTTAAATAACTATCAGCTGCTTTTGCCGGACCAATACAAACGGCATAATCAGCTAATTGAACATGCAATGAAGTACTGTCAACATCTGAATATACAGCTACTGCCTCAATTCCTAATTCTTGACAAGTTCGAATAATACGAACTGCGATTTCGCCACGATTAGCAATTAAAATTCGTTTAAACATTGTTAATTCCCTTCAATGATCATTAATACTTGATCATATTCTACTAAATCTTCACTATTTGCCATAATCGCAGTGACTGTTCCATCGATCGGAGCTTTAATTTCATTCATTACTTTCATTGCTTCAACAATACATAATACTTGACCAGCTTTTACTTTGCTTCCAACTTCTACATATGGTTTAGCAGTTGGTGAACTAGCAGCATAGAAAACCCCAACGATTGGTGATTTAACCGGTGTTCCACTAACTTCTGGTTCCTTGTTTACTGGTGCTTCTGGCACTTGACTAACTGCAGGAGCAACAGGTGCTACTGGCATAGAAGCAACTGGAGCACTAACAACGTTTACAGGGGCAACAGGTGCTTTTTCTAATTCTAACTTTATATCTTCAATTTCCACTTTCATTTTAAAAACATCAGAGTTTTCAAACTCAGTAATCAATTGTTTAACTAAATCAATATTCATAATGTCCTCCTTTATTTTGAATATCAAAGTAATTTTTTAAAAAAATTATTACCCAGTCACTCTGGGTAATAAATTATTAAGAATTTGCTTCGATATAATCAACGATATCCTGAACAGTTTTCATTTCAGCTGCTTTTTCATCAGGAATTTCAACATCAAATTCTTCTTCTACTGCCATAATTAATTCAACAGCATCTAAAGAATCAGCTTCTAAATCTTCTTTTAAGTTAGCTTCTAAAGTAACTTTATCTTCATCACAACTTAAAGAATCTACAATTATTTCTTTTACTTTTTCAAATACCACGTTATATTTCCTCCTCGTGTTTATTACGCACCCATTATATCAAAATATAAATATTTGTAAATAGTTTGATGTTCAAAATTTTTATCAAAATATGAAAAAAGCTCTGAAACACTAGTAAAATCAATAATTTTTCATTAGATTTTCTTAAAAAATATTTATATAATCAAACAAATATTACCATTCTTAAAACATTTTTAACTAATTAAATAACTATTTTCTAGTAATTCTTTTAAATCATCAATTCCCTCTTCAATCAATTCTTCTAATTTAGTATCCTTGACCATTTCTTGTTTTTTTCGAGTATAAATAATCTTGTACCCACATCCATAAACAATCAATTACCAGCTTCATCTAAAAAAACACCTCCGTATAATAAATTATGTTTTATTTTTTTATATAATCCCCATTTTGATAAAAATGACAAAATTCAACAGTCTTGCCAGGCTTAAAGTTTTACAAAATTTATTCCCTTTTATAGCTATAATAAAGCAAAAAAAAGAATTGCTTAAAACAATTCTTTTAATCATTAGTATTTCTAAACAAAAAATCAATACAACAATTTTTCATTTGTTGCATCTGTAATCGAGTATCAGCATCTTTAATATCTAAACGATCCATTAAACGAATGATATAACGATGACTATTAACATATTCCAGACTATATTCAAATTCCAAACCAAATACTAAAGCTAAAAAAGAAACCCAACGATCTAAATCTGTTTTCCGATCAGTACTTAAAACCGTTTTACAAGACATAAAAGTCCTAAACACCTTAACAGTAACAACATCATGTTCTAACTTAAATTGACTAGTCCCTAAAAAAGCTTCAAACGTTTCTAATAATCCAGTTTTAAAAATATCAATTTTATCACCATCACGAATAATTCGACAATGAAGATCCGTTTTTGATTCTAATCCTGTTTCAATTTCATATTTATTATGATTATATATCGCAGTCTTGATAATTGGATAATACTTTTTATCTATTTCAAACTTTTCAATTAAATTATCATCAAATAAAATAATTACTCCAAGATTAGCATGATCGATGGTTTGACTGTCAATAAAACTTTGATATCGCTTCAATTGTTCAAAGCGACCAATATCATGCAACAAACCAATCAACCCAGCTAGTTGTATATTTTCATCATCTAAATTTAAACTAACAGCTATTTCCTGGCAACGTTCCATTACCCGATATGTATGACTAATTTTTAAAATCACTTTATCGTCATTTTGATCATAATTATTAACATATTCATTAAATACTAATTTTGCTTTTTTTAAATCAATCATCTTTATCACCAAAATCAATTATAAATTATTTATCTTATTTTGGCTATGTTGATCAAAAAAGATTTATTAAATATTTGATAAAATGCTTTTCTTTAAAGATTAAGATATGATATTATTAGCCAAGGAAGTGATGAAAATGAAATTAAGGAAAGCAAAACATAGTGATTTAGCTGCTATCATGGCTATTATTAATCAAGCAAAAGCTTATTTTAAAAGCCATGGTATTAACCAATGGCAAGATGGATATCCTAATGAAATTTCAATTGTAAATGATATCCAGCGCAATGAATCATACGTATTAGATAATGATGGTGATATTGTTGCTACGGTGATGATTTCAGCTAACGGTGAAAACAATTATAATTATATTGAAGGTAATTGGTTAACTGATGGTAAATATCTAGTAATTCATCGAATTGCTATTCGTGATGATCAAAAAGGTAATGGGCTTGCTAAAATAATTTTTGATCAAGCAATTGAATTATTTGATTTACCAAGTTTAAGAATTGATACCCATGAAGATAATAAATCAATGCAACGTTTTTTACAAAAATATGGATTTAGTTATTGTGGTATTATTTATTTAGAAAATAAAGAAACACGTCTAGCATTTGAAAAAATAATCAGCTAGACTTTTTTTCTACACATAAATCACCCATTTTAATTTATATTAACAATGAGGTGATAATATTATTGAAACAACAATAAATGACGATCTCTTGATGATTTTAGATGATATTAGCAGTATCAACGGTAAAATGACAATGGTAAATCAGTTTCTCTATAGCGTAACTATTTTAAAGCACAAAGAACCAGATCTTTCATCATCATTAGAAAATATTTTAAATGATGAATTAAAACAGTTAAAAATACTAATGGAACTGGTATTAACATTAGGTGGCGACCCACGGTTATGGACTTATCACAATGATCAATGTGATTATTGGTCTCCCGCCTATCTTAATTATCCTGTTAGCATCGCTATTATTATTGATACATTGATCAAACAAAATTATTTAGCGACCAAAACATACACTAACCAGATAATCTCAACAAAAAACAACCGCATAAAAACTGTTTTAAATCAACTCATCAGTGATGAAAAACAGCACTTGATTATTTTAAAAAACTGGGAAACTAAATTAGTTAGAAAATCTAACTAATTAGTTTCCCTTCTTTTAATAATTGCAACATTTGTAAGTTCTGCATCGCACTACCAACATAATTATTAATTCCATTTAATCTAGCTAAACGCTGACGATTTTGAAAACTAGTATCTACATCTATTTGTTGTAAGGCTCCAACCAAACTATCACCCATATAATCTGGATTAGATAAATAATTGATCTTAGCTTCAATTACTTCATTATTGACCCAGCCTTGATCATTACCGATTAAATATGGATTACGAGCCCCTTCTTCAATCTTTGTTATTGTTCCAATATTTCGATATGGTCGTAATGGATTAGCTGATTCACTAGTTAAAAAGACATAGTTAAATCTTACTGTATCCCCAATATTATACATATTAGCTTTTATATCTTTATCAAAGTTATTTTTTCCAGCTCGTTTAATAATCGCTGGAAAATCAGCATAGCAATAATTCAAATCAACAATTGTTGGTACCCCTTCTACCCAGCCAGTTGAACTGTATTGCCACATATCATAAGTACCATCATAATTCAACTCAGCAGCATAATTAGCAATCCAATGAGTATAACGATCAAAAACTGGACTAGTTAACTTAGTTTTCCACCAGTATAAAGAAGCATAAATCCCCACATAATAGCCTTGACCTTCTAATATATCAGCAAATGTTTTAGCGATATCACCAATGACTTCATTTGATTGTTTTCCAGTAGTATTATTATCTTCTAAATCATAATAGACTGGATAAGCCATTTGATAATCTTTTACTAATCTTAAAACATGATCAGCTTCTTTTTTTGCATCATTAGTATTTTTAGCATATGAATATAAATAGACACCAAAAGGAATATTTAGTCGTGTACATTCATCAGCATTTCGTCTAAATAATTTATCGTCTTGATCTGGACGATCTTGACCAAAACCACAACGAATAATCGCAAAATCAATTCGATCCTTAACCACTTCCCAGTCGATCAAGCCTTGATATTGCGATACATCAATTCCATGTGTTGTCATCTTTCCACCCCCACTAGTAATATATGTGCATTTAAAGAAATTGTGTGACTTTCTCGACTTTTTTATCATTTTAATGCGAAAAAGATAATTATGTGTTATAATTGCTTTGGTTGACAAAAATCAGCTTGCAAAATTTAATATAAAATTTAATAATATATAATGTAAACTAATGGAGGTCGATGGAATGAAATTAAAAAGGATTTTTCTAACCGCCTTAGCAACAAGCATGCTTGTAGGAATAACTACAACTCCAGCTCCTGTTGAGGCTACTGATTTTTCCGGTCAAGAAGATAAATATATGAAATTATGTTCTTCTTCTAATTTATCATCAAGTAATTTACAAACATGTAAAGAGTTTAATACATACTTGAAAGAAAAAAATCAGGACTTAAAAGAACAAGTAAGCAATTCTAAAGATCAGCTTTCTCAAACTCAAGCAAGTCTTGATAGTATTTCAAGTGAAATTAATTCTTTAAATACTCAAATCGAAGAAAAACAAAAAGAAATCACATATCTAGAAACTTCTATCAGCAATTTAGAAGCAAGCATCCAAGCTAAAGAAGAAGAAGTTAAGGAACGTATGTATGCTATGCAATCTTATAACAATAGTAATTCATATGTTGATTTTATTTTTGGTGCTAGTGATTTTTCTGATATGTTTGCTCGTATTGAAAGCGTTAATGAAATCACAGCATATGACGATGAACTAGTTACTGAATTAGCTAGTGAAAAAGAACAAGTTAAACAACAAAAAGAAACTGTTGAAGTTGCTAAAGCTAATATTGAAAGCCAAAGAGCTTCAAAACAAGCTTTACAAACTGAATATCAAACATTATATGCTCAACAAAATGCTGAATTGATTGCTCAAGAAAAGGCAGCAGCTCAAGCTGCTGATAACAGTCAGGAAATTAGTGATAACTTGGCAGCAATTGCAGCCGCTACTGAACAATCTCAAACTTCACCAGGTGCTGGATATACACCTAATGGTGATTCAGCAGTTGGAAACGCAATTGCCAGCAAAGCTTTATCAAGACAAGGATGTATGTATTTATGGGGAGCATGTCATGATATGGCATCTATCGCTAACCCAAATACAAATCGTTTTGACTGTTCTGGATTAGTAAACTGGGCTCATTATCAAGCTGGTGTTAATATTGGTAGTCATTCTACTAAAACATTATTAAATGTTGGTTCGGCAGTATCAAGAAGCAATATGCAACCTGGTGATATTATTTTATTTAGTAGCAACGGTAGTGCAAGTGGTGTTCACCACGTTGGAATCTATATCGGAAATAACATGATGGTTCACGCTCCTAGTAGTGGTAAACCAGTTCAAACTTCATCTTTAAGTTCAAGTTACTGGCAGGCATCATGGTACCAGGTAAGAAGATTATATTAATGCAATTTATCAAAACTTACTGATTTTTCAGTAAGTTTTTTTATATTTACTTTAAAATTCAAGTGATTTACTGTTGTTTTTACAGTTAGCGTTATAGATAATATTGTTGTAACCTATAAATATAGTTATTTAATCAGGAGGAAGTATAAATGCTTAAAAAAGATTTTTTATGGGGTGGTGCAGTAACCGCTCATCAAAGTGAAGGTGCTTACAGTGAAGGTGGTAAAGTACCAGCAGTTTGTGATTTAACTGTCACTGGTGAATTTTCAGATTTTAAAGATGGTATCGATGCTTATCATCGTTATGAAGAAGATTTTAATATGTTCCAGGAAATGGGATTTAATGCTTATCGTTTTTCTTTTGACTGGTCACGTTTAATGGATAGCGAAACCACTTATAATGAAGCTGGATTTGTTTTTTATGATCATTTTATTGATGCATTAATCAAAAGAGGAATCAAACCTATTGCTACATTATATCATTTTGAAATGCCAGTTTTCTTACATCAAAAATATAATGGTTTTTATAGTCGTAAAGTAGTTGATATTTTTGTTGAGCTATGTAAAAAAATCGTTGATCGTTATCATGAAAAAGTATTCCAATGGATTATCTTTAATGAACAAAACGGTATTCTTCAAAAAGGACCAAAAATGTTTTTTGGAGCAGTTTGTCCTGAAAACATGAACCCACAAACATTTGATAATCAATTAATGCATAATACCTTAATCGCTCACAGTTTAATAAACGAATATATCCATCAAAAAGGTGGTAAAGTTATGGGAATGGCAACTGTTGTTCAAAGTTATCCTGAAACCTGTCATCCATTAGATACTCTTGAAAGTATGAAAGCTCAAAGTGAAGCATATGTTTTCTTAGATGTTTTTGCTAGAGGACACTATAATTCATATTATTATGCTAATATGCAAAATGAAGGAACAATGCCAGAAATTCTTGATGGTGATTTAGAAATTTTGAAAAAAGGAATCACTGATTCTTTATCTATTAGTTACTATATGTCTACAATTTCACACTATGGTGAAGAAAGCTTGACTAATATTAATGATGTTGTTATTAAAAAGAATCCATATCTAGAAGTGTCTGAGTTTGGATGGACAATTGATCCAATTGGTTTAAGAATTACTCTAAGACAATTATATGATCGCTATGAAATGCCAATTTATATTGTTGAAAATGGTTTTGGTTATGATGATCAGATCGTTGATGGTAAAATCGAAGATGATTATCGTATTGATTATATGAAAAAACATATTGAACAAATGAAATTAGCAGTTAAAGAAGGTGTTGATTGTCGCGGTTATCTAGTATGGGGTCCTGTTGATATTTTAAGCAGCCGGGCACAAATGAAAAAACGTTATGGTATGATTTATGTAAACCGTGATAATCATGATTTAAAAGATATGAAACGTATAAAAAAGAAATCTTTCGATTGGTTTAAACAAGTTATTGAAAGTAATGGTGAAATATTATAATTGATTAAAAATATTATTGATATTTTATAATTTAATTAAATATTGATAATTATAAATCACATCTTTATTTAAAATATTACATATTTTAGAAAACACAATTATTTCTTTAGTAATCAGCTAAATTTGTTATTTACATCCTTGATTAAATATAGGATAATGACATTGTATCGAGGTGATTAAATGAAGAAAAATAAAATTTTTATTGCTGTATTATCTTTGTCAATGCTTACTTCAACAATGTATTTAGCTAGACCAGTAACAGCTGTTGAATTTGAAGGCAAAGAAAGCGAATATATGAATATTTGTTCATCAGCTAACTTATCAAATAGCAATAAATCAACTTGTGAAGAATTTAATCAATATTTAAAAAATAAAAATAGTGAATTATCAAGTCAGTTAGCTTCTCAAAAAGAAGAAGCCAGCAACACTGAAGATACGCTTGAAAGTATTAAAGCTCAACTTGATGATATCGATAATCAAATTAGTGAAAAGGAAGCAGAAATTACATATTTAAATACGACAATTTCTAACTTGCAGGCAAACATTGAAAAAAATACCCAATTACTAAAAGATCGTATGTATGCTATGCAATCTTATACTAATGAAAATACATTTATTAATTTTATTTTCGGAGCTTCTAATTTTACTGATATGTTTTCTAGAATCGATAGTTTCAATACTTTAACTCAAAGCGATCAAGACTTGATTGAAGAATTAAACGCGCAAAAAGCACAAGTAGAACAACAACAGGTTTTATTAGAAGAAACAAAAGCTGTTTTATTAGCTCAACAAGAAGAACAACAAGCATTACAAACAAAATACACTGCATTATTACAAGAACAAAATAATGCTATCGCCGCTACTCAAAACTCAATTTATGATTATGGTGAAATGACTGAAGAATTAAGTGCTGCTATCGATGAGTTTAATAAAAACGCTTATGAAATAGCAACTCCAGAACCACCTAAACCATCAGAAGTGCCTACAACACCACCTTCTAATAATAACGACAGTGGTTCAAATAATGGTAATACTGATTCTGGTTCTAATGGTGATAATTCTAATATAACTACCGATTTAGGACAAAGAATTTATAGTGTCGCTTATTCTAAACTTGGCTCTAGATATTATTGGGGTGCCTCTGGTCCTAATTATTTTGACTGTTCCGGATTTGTATACTGGTCATTAAATCAAGCTGGGGTTAGCGTTGGTAGAACAACTGCTGCTGGATATTCAAGAATGTGGTCTAGCGTAAGCTTTGCTAATTCTCAAACTGGAGATTTAGTATGCTTTGGAAGTCCAGCATATCACATTGGCATTGTTATTGTTAATAGTAATGGAACTCGTTCAATGATTCATGCCGGTGGTGGAAATTCATCAACTTTTGGTGATGATCCAAATGCTTGTGTAAAAATTTCTAGTATTGAACCTGGTTCATATTATTATAGTAGAATTTCTACAATTAGACATATTGGATAAATCGTATCAATTTGATACGATTTTTATTTTTCTTTAGTATTATAAATGATATAATACCCCTCGAAAGAAGGTAATTATGAAATATATAAATCAATTTTTAATTATTATGACTATTAGTTTTATTGGTGAGTTATTAGCTTTGACCTTACCTATTCCAATTCCAGCTAGTGTATACGGCCTTTCAATTATGCTAATTTGCTTATTTTCAGGAATTATAAAATTAAAGCAGGTTGAAGATGTTGCTGACTGGTTAATTTTAATTATGCCAGTATTATTTGTTCCTTCAGCTGTTAGTTTGATTAACGTTGGTGAAGCAATATTACAGGATTTATTATTAATTAGTATTGTAACGCTTATTAGTACTATTGTAGTAATGACTATTACTGGAAAAGTAGCGCAAACAATCATTGAAAGAAAGGAAAAGAATCATGAATGAGTTTTTTGTTGAAACAGCTTATTTTGGATTAGTAATGAGTTTGTTAGCTTATTGGCTAGCTGTGCAAATTCGTAAAAAATTGCCTTATTCATTTATTAACCCATTATTACTTAGTGCTATTTTTTTAATTGTCTTTCTAATTATCTTTGATATTGATTTTGAAACCTATAATCAAGGAGCGCAATTTATTACTTTTCTATTAACACCAGCAACTGTCTGTCTTGCAATACCGCTATATAAACAAACCCAAATATTAATAAAGCATTTAGATGCTATTTTAATTAGTTTATTTAGTGGCTGTTTAGCTGGTATTATTTCAATTACAGTGCTTTGTTTAATCATGAAAGCAAAACCTGTTATCTTTTATTCACTATTACCAAAATCAATCACAACAGCCATTGCAATCGGGATTTCTGATAAATTAGGTGGGAATTCTACTATCACGGTTGGAATAGTTATTATCACAGGTATTCTCGGTGCTCTTATTGCTAAAGGAATCTTTAAAATCTTTAAAATACATCATCCGGTTGCTATTGGTTTAGCTTTAGGTAATAGTGCCCATGCTATTGGTACTTCTAAAGCTTTGGAATTTGGTGAAATTGAGGGAGCTATGAGTAGTTTATCTATTGTTATTGCAGGATTATTAACTGTAGTCGTTGCCCCACTAGTGGTTAATTTAATTATATAGACAAAAGAAATCGGATAAACCGATTTCTTTTTTTTAATCTTCTTTTCTTCTAGCTAACCACATTCCTGCAAGAGCCAAAGTACTAATACTTACAAGTGCTAAAACTGGACTATTATCACCTGTTTTTGCAGATTGACCTTTATCATCATCTGTTCCTGGTTTTGGAGTTACTGAAGGTGTTGATGGGTCTGATGGATTTTGACCTTCACTACCTTCAATTTCTTTTAATCCATTAATTGCTGTTTCTAGATTTAATACTGCAGTAGCAATTTCTTCTTTAGTAGCTTGTTCATTATTAAATACTTCTTTTGCATATTTTAAAGCTTCTGCTAATTTAGCCCATGATTCCACAGTATATTTAGAAGAATCGAAAGACTCAGCTTTATTAATCAATGATTCTAATCCTTCTTTATGATTGACTTCTACTAATAAACTTGAAGCATCTAATAAGTCTTGGTATGCCTTATTAACATCATCTTTAGTAGCATCGCTGTTATTAATAACTGCTTTTGCTGCATCTAAAGCTGCTTTAAAATTAGCCCATGACTCTGGAGTATAGTCATCTTCATTATAATCTTTAAAACTGTCAACTAATGATTCT
This sequence comes from Erysipelatoclostridium sp. An15, assembly GCF_002160675.1. Classification (NCBI taxonomy): domain Bacteria; kingdom Bacillati; phylum Bacillota; class Erysipelotrichia; order Erysipelotrichales; family Coprobacillaceae; genus Thomasclavelia; species Erysipelatoclostridium sp. An15. Next base: position 57,806 of record NZ_NFLA01000003.1, on the reverse strand, counting down.
AATTGACGTGAATCAACTTTTAATACTAATTTCATTGTAGCCGCACTTAAATTACGTTTTGCAATTTCAACATCATTAGGATCTGGATTTGCACTATTCAATAATGCCTTAGCATCAGCTATAGTATCTTGAAGATTTTGCCATGAAGCACCTGTATAACCAATATTTTCAATCGCTTCAGCTGCTTCGATAGCTGCTTGTAATCCAGTTAAATCAGCCGGAACATCACCTCGATGTAATTTAATTTCCGCAGCACTACCATTATCGTTTTCAGCTTCTCTATAAACAAGACGAACATGAGTAGTAGTAACTTCATCAAATCCTATGATTTTTGTACTTGAATCAGATGGTAATTTGCCTTCTTTAATAACTCGCCAGTCATTTCCATCATCACTAACTTCAATAGCATATGAAGTTACATTTCCATTAGTACCAGTTTGACGTGGTACATAAGTTAATCCATTAATAGAAATTGGTGTTTGACTTTCAAGAGCAATCCAATGTGGTAATGTTGTTATATTCCAATCAGTATGCCACATTGTTGCAGGATTATCATCTAAAACATTGCTTGGGTTAGAACCATCTTTTTGATAAGATGATGCTGAAGCTGTTAATAGCTTATTATCTACATAATTAATATTTAATTGTGATTTTAATTCTAATTGTGCTAAAGCTTTAGCTAGATTAGCTTCATAACCATCTACGATATCTTGCATTGCAAGCGGTAAATCTCTACGAATACTATTAATTACTTGATTTAAATTATTAATTGAAGCATCTGTATAGATAGATAAATCTTCTGCTATTAAAGCTAAATATTTATCCACACGACTATAATCAGCTTTTTTGTATTCAATTGTATTTAATACATCATTTATCTTAGTAGTTAAATCTGTAATAACTGCTGCTTCTGGTGCAAATTGATCGATTACTTTTTTACCTTCAGCAACTAATGCTTGCAACTCATCATTTTCAGTATTTTCTAAAATTGATTGAGCTGTAATCATTGCATAATCTAATGACATTGTTGAATTAAATTCTTTTTCTGTTGATAAACGAATATCATCAACATATCCAACAAAAGCATTACTTTGACTTCCAATTCTTTCAAGTGGGAACATAGTTGTTGCCACTAATGGACGTCCTTCAACTTGTTCATCATCACCCAAAGTATCGATAAGCTGACCATTAACATATAGTTTTGTGACATTTATTTCATTTTTAAATTCTAACTCAACCCATTCATTAACTGGTAGTTCATAGCTAAATGAATAGTCACGACCTTCACGGCTAAATCCAACTTTTCCAGTATCTTTTTGAATTGCTTTAATTGAACCATAATCACTTTCAAATAAAATTTGCTCATCACTACTTGAAGAAGTTCTTTTAACTTTAACTCTTAGATCATTACCTAAACCAGCAGTTACAATTGGAGATGTTACATAACTTTCTTTACCATTTAATTGTAAAGCATTACGACCATCTACACTTGTAATATCAGCGTTAGTACCTGCTGTTAAACCACTTAAATCATCTAATTTATAATGAGCAATAACACCATTTTCATCAGTTGGAACTTGATAATCAAAATTAGTTCCTGGTGCCCTACCTAATTGATTTCTTATTTGATTAGCTTCTTCTAATGAGTTATCATTGATACCCCATAATTTAGCCCCAAATAATGGAATCGCATTTTCAATACGATCATAAACATCATATTGACTAATACCATTTTCTAAATAATCAGTCATATCATTCCATACTGCAAAAGCCCCACCGATCATTTGTTCATCACCAGCTGGGATAGTTACACCACCAATACTATTGATTGGTAAATTATAAAGCGTACTATCATTTAAACGATCATAGTAGTAACCAGCATTTGGTACGATATAATAGTTACCATCATTACAGTTAATTAAATCATAACCTTGTTCATACATTTGATCCATATTTGCATAACCAAAGTTCCATAAATTCATTTGAACATTTTCGCTTCTAACTGGAGTAGTTCCAGAACATTGTGTTAAACTTCCCCAAATACGCGCTGTTCTACCAGTATCTTGAACATATTTCAACATATCATCAGAGAATTTACGATAAGATTCTTTATCAGCGTTATACTCATCAGCACCAACATGTACTGTTGTTTGTTGATCGAATACTGGATCATCTGTTTTCATATATTCGTCAAAAATACTTTGAACAAAACTTAATGATTCATCATATTTATCTCGTAAAGCTAAATGATCATTTTCACGACCATTAGTACCATGACGTAAGTCAGGTCTTACTTTTGTTAAAGCTAAAGAATGCGCTGGAGTATCAATTTCTGGTACAATATTGACACCATATGTTCTTGATTCTTTAATAAATGATTTAAACTCTTCTTTAGTATAGAATAAATCAGTACTTGTTAAATCTTGTTGATTTAAACCACCATTACCACCTTTTTTAACATCAGACTCTAATCTAAATGCTGAATAAGCAGTCATTGGATCTTCTAAATTTTCAATTGGAATTAAGTTATCATTTAAATGTACTTGGAAATCATTCATCTTATACCAAGACATTTGTTTTACTACTTGTTTTAAAAAGTCCATCGTAAATGTTTTACGACCAACATCTAAAATAAATCCTCTAATTTCATATAAAGGATAATCACGAGTAATTCCACAAGGAATATCACCTGTTTGTTTTACGCTTTGTAATATAGTTCGAGTTGCCCAATAAGCTCCTGTTGTTGTTTGTGCCGTTATAGCAACTGAATTATTTGAGATTTCCATTAAATATCCTTCATCTTGTAAACCTTGAGATTTATCAGATGTTAATGCTAATGAAATATCTCCATTATCCGCTGTACCTTTAGTAACTTCTAAAGACTTATCAGTTAATTCTTCATAATCATTTGCTAAAGCTTCAGCAGTAGCTTTTAAAGCATCATCTTGATAAACAATCTTAGTACTTCCATCAATTACAAAGTCACCATTACCGCCTTTCCATTCAGCAAGCTCTGGTAAAACATTAGGAGCACTATTATCACTTTCATCACTGCTATACTTACCTGGTATCGTTACGTTTACTTCTTTAAAACGATAATCATTTGTATCAGTATCTGTAACTTTGAAAGAAACTTTGACATCTTTATCAACAACTGGCTGATAGATAGTCAAATCATCATCAACAACTTGTTCAAAATCAGTTCCGTTATATGATACTGTATAACCTTCAATTTCAGGTAAAGTTACCTCTAATTTTTGATCACCTTTTTCAGGTGTTTTAACTTCAATACCATTTAATACTTCACTAATAGGCGGTTTAGTATCTGGATTACCACCATATACTTCTAATTCATAAATAGAAACAGTATTCCATGCAACACCACCATCTGGATCTTGTGAAGTATGAGAATCAATATATAAACGAACATAGCGAGCTTTATATACTTGATCTAAAACAATTTTTTCATCAATTGATGCTGGATGATCAGAAAATTCTTTTACTGTTTGCCAATCACCTTCACTTGGTCTACTTTCGGTATTAGCAATTTGAATCTTATAAGCTGTTGCTTTACGGTTTTCCCAGAAAACTTTAACAACATTAACATTTAAAGATTCTCCTAAATCAACATAGATCCAATCTGGTCCATTACCAATAGCACTTCCCCAGCGTGATGATCCTGAAGTAGTATCACCATCAACTGCATTAGCTGCTTTTACACTATCAGCTTCTTGAGAGCTAGCCACCGCTGTTTTATTTAAAGCAACATTAGTTGTCGGATCTTGATATTTTTCATCAGTATTGAAAATCTTAAATTCACGACAAGATACATTTGGATAGCCTTGCATTCTAGTAATTTCTAACTTAACGTATCTTCCACTTACTTTTGTAGTTAAGATATCTTCACTTGTCTTTGTGTTATTATCTGTTTTTGTTATAACTGGTTCACCCCAGTCATCAACATTATTAGATACGTAAATGTTATAATCTTTAGCATAAACGCTATCACTTTCCCAAATCATTTGGAATTTGTTCATTTCGAACTCTTGACCTAAATCGACATAAGCCCATTGAGTTACGTCTGCTTCGGTTGACCAGCGTGTTTCTTCATCACCATCAGTCAAATACTCTTTAGCTAAATTACCTCCATATTCAGCAGAAACAGTAACTGTTTTATTTAATGCTAAATTAGTCCCATCTGTTACTTCTGCTTTTACTGGAATAATGCTAAAAAGTGAACTGAATAGTATGGTAAATGTTAACACCGCTGCCAAACTTTTCTTTTTTAGTTTCATTTTCCCATTGTCCCTTTCTCAATTTTTGAATCGTTACAAAACATAAGAAAAGACCAAACACAAAAGAGCATGTCTCAACATACTTACTTTGTATTTGGTCTTGCCTACTTAAAGTAACAATCCTTTTCTTTGAAAATTATAGCAAATCAAATTTCATTAGTCAACAAACATATTTTTTATATTCCAGCATTATTTTTGATATGAATTGCTAAAAAAGTCTGTTCATCAGGCGATAATTCATAATTGTAACATTGCTTGATCATTGCTACAATTTTTTCAATGCATAATGCTAAACGTTCATTTTCTTTTAACATTTTGCGAATATTAGCGGTTGTATCTTTGCTATTACCTTTTACATCATGAAAAATACGTTCCGCTAGATACTTTAAATGAATACTTATTCGAGCATAACTCATAGAATCTTCTTCAAAGTCAACTCCCATAGTTTCTTTGATAATACTTAAAACCTCTTTAGTTAACGTAACAACCTGAGCTACATTATTAGTTTTATCACTCATTGAAAAATTAACCAGATATAAAGCAATATATCCAGCTTCTGACTCTTCCAAACGTACTTTAGTTTTCTTTTCAATATAATCAAGAGCCCACAATCCTATTTGATACTCTTTTTTATACAACGCTTTAATATCATTTAAAATAATATTAGGAAGATTGATATTTTCTCTAATTCTTTTTATCGCAAAAGCAATATGATCACTTATCGCCAAAAAAATCTCACCATAAAATTTTGTTTCTAACTCTTTATTAGCCTTACTTACAATTTTATTAGTTATCTCATAATAAATAGGGGCCATATTTTCAATATCTTTTGTTAATTTTTCTTGATCCTTACCTTTAAACAAATAAGTTTTTTCAATTTTATTTTCATCAACTAAATCCCCAATTTTCTTTTGAAAACCAACTCCTGAGCCAGTTACAATAATATCGCCTAACTCATTAGACAGTGCTGCTACACTATTATTATTAAATACCTTTATAATTCTCATTTTAATTCACCGCCACTTTCACAAACTGTTTAAAGTTTCTCCCTGATATGTTCCCTGCCTATTGTTTTATTAAAACTATCAAAGTGAACAATAATGCATTTTTAGACATATAAGCTATTATAACACATAATCATCTCAATAACTAACATTATAATATGATAAAAGCATCAGTTAATATTACCGATGCTTAGTTAAAATTAATATTCACTTTCAATTTCCTTTATCCGCTGATACAAAAAACGATTAATTGGTACTTCTAAGCGATGTTTACTAGCAAGTTTAATTACTGTCCCTGAAAATAATTCTACTTCACTATAACGCCTGTTTTTAGCATCCTGGGCCATTGAAGGTAAACCATTAGGATCTAAGGTAGCTAATAAATCCAAATAAAAATTTAAATCTTTTTCACTTAAATCTATCCCTTCATAACTAGATAACTCGATTACTTCTTGCATTGCTTTAATTAATGTTTCATGTGCTTTTCCTGGCAATAAAGCCCCACCATAATTAGTATTATAAACCATACATGTTTGATTAATGCCAACATTCAACATAAATTTAGCCCAAAGATGATGCAATATATCTTCTTTGATAAAATAGTCTATTTTACATTGATCAAAAAATGAAGCTAATTCTTCTAATCTATCATTTTGGCTATCATCCTTTATTCCAATTAATAAATGTCCTCTAGTTGAATAAGTTAAATCAGTTTGTAATTTTACTGCATCCATTCCTTGAGCGATTGCATATAAAACCTGCTGTTCATTATATCTTTGACCAATAATCTTTTCACTTGTTATTCCATTTAGCACTGAGATGATTGTTGTATTTTTATCTACTGCATTTTCCATTACTTTCAAAGCACTTTGTAAAGCTGGTGCTTTGACCGCTACAATTAATAAATCATAGCAAGTGGCTAAATTAGCATCAATCATATTACAGTTAACGACATTTCCATTAATACTAAAAGTCTTTTCCTGGTTACGCTTTAGCCGTTTACTATCCATGATATAGTCAACTACAACATCAGTATTATTTTCTTTGATCCAGTTACCATACATCAATCCTAAAGCACCCATGCCCACAATTCCAACTTTTTTAATCATCCTATTAACCTCCACGAAAAAGGCTGATCTAACGACCAGCCTTTGCATTAAGTTTCAATTAATTATTTTGTTAATTCAGCGAAATATTTGATAGTTCTAACCATGTTAGAAGTATATGAATTTTCGTTGTCATACCAAGCAACTGTTTGAACTTCAGTAGTTCCGTTATCTAATGCTTTAACCATAGTTTGAGTTGCATCAAATAATGAACCATAAGTCATTCCGATAATATCAGAAGATACTAATTGTTCTTCAGTATATCCAAATGATGGAGTTACTGCTGCTTTCATAGCTTCGTTAACTTGTTCAACTGTTACTTCACCTTCAACAACTGAAGTTAAGATTGTAGTTGATCCTGTAGGAACAGGTACACGTTGAGCTGAACCGATTAATTTTCCATTTAATTCAGGGATAACTAATCCGATAGCTTTAGCTGCACCAGTTGAGTTAGGCACGATATTTACAGCTGCTGCACGAGCTCTTCTTAAGTCACCTTTTCTATGAGGTCCATCTAATACCATTTGGTCACCAGTGTAAGCATGTACTGTTAACATGATACCAGATTTAATTGGAGCTAATTTATTTAAAGCGTTAGCCATAGGTGCTAAACAGTTAGTTGTACAAGATGCTGCAGAGATAATAGTATCATCAGCAGTTAATGTACCTTCGTTTACACCGAATACTACTGTTGGTAAGTCATTTCCTGCTGGTGCAGAAATAACAACTTTTTTAGCTCCTGCATCGATATGAGCTTGAGATTTAGCTTTAGAAGTATAGAAACCAGTACATTCTAATACTACGTCTACTCCTAATTCTCCCCAAGGTAATTTAGAAGCATCTGCTTCTTTGTAGATTTCGATTTCTTTTCCATCTACTACGATTGAAGATTCTTTAGCTTCTACTGTGTCTGCTAAAGCATATTTACCTTGTGCTGAATCATATTTTAATAAGTGTGCTAACATTTTAGGATCAGTTAAGTCGTTGATTGCTACAACTTCATATCCTTCAGCACCAAACATTTGTCTGAATGCAAGACGTCCAATACGTCCAAATCCATTAATTGCTACTTTTACTGCCATTCTTTTTATTCCTCCTTGAATGTTCTTTTATGGTATTATTATATTCCAGAAATTAAAGAAAAGCAACCAGTGAAAGGGGTTTCGTTAAAATTTTTTCTTAGCAAAAATTAATCTTTGCTATCTTTTTTTCAAAACTTACAAAATTTTATAAAAAACTTAATATTAATAATAATCTTAATCAAAATCTTTATTAAAAATGAATAATTACTAATTAAATAACTATACTTTATTACAGGAGGTTAAATAATGCACTTAGTCCCAACAGTAATTGAAAAAACAAATCAGCGTGAATATGCTTATGATATATATTCTCGTCTTTTAGAAGATCGAATAATACTTTTAACTGGCACCATTGATGATAAAATGGCAAGCAGTATCGTAGGACAGCTATTATATTTAGAATCGCTTGATAACACTGCTGATATATATATGTATATTAACTCACCAGGCGGTAGTATCAATGCTGGGTTTGCTATCTATGATACAATGAATTTTATTAAATGTGATGTATCTACAATCGTTATTGGAATGGCAGCTAGTATGGCCGCTTTTTTACTTAGTGCCGGTGCTAAAGGAAAAAGATGTAGTCTGCCAAATAGTGAAATCATGATTCATCAGCCACTAGGCGCTTATGAAGGTCAAGCAAGCGATATCGAAATTAGCGCTAAGCGAATTTTAAAACAAAAAGAAAAATTAAATAAAATTCTTAGTCAAAACACTAACCAGCCTTTAGCTAAAATTAAAGCTGATACTGACCGTGATTTTTTCTTAGAACCTATAGAAGCTTTAGAATACGGTTTGATAGATGAAATAATCGGTTAACTTTACTAGCATCTTTAAAAACATTTATGCCATGGTAACCCCATGGCATTTATTTTAACTCTTTACGCATTAAAACTAAGTTATTATCAATTTTAAAACCATTTTTTAAATAAAAATCAACACTATAAAATCCTTGACCAGTAAGCAGGGTAAAAGCATCTACTTCTTTTAATCTATCAACAACTCCTTGCATCAACTTACCACCAATTCCTAATCGTTGATAATCAGGATCAATATAACAATCCTCTATCATCAATTCTAAATCATTAACATAAGTAATTAACTTTCCACATAAAACACCGATGATTTTTTCATTTTCTTCATAAACATAACATCTAGTATACTTACCATCATCTAGTTGTTCTATTCGTTGATACGCTCTTGAATAGTCCCAATCTTCATTCCATGGTGGATTAGCAAAAGCACGCATCATAACTTTCGCAATCGCTGGATAATCACTAGCTTTTACTTCTCGAATCATTATTCACTCTCCAATTTATCTTGCTTAATTAATAATTTAATTGCTTCGATAGCTACTTTAATAGCTTTATCAGTATCACGAACAACCGGATTATCTAATCCTTTTTTTTCTCGTTCTTGATTAGCCACAACTAAAAGTACAGTAGCACTACGAACTTTTAAATAACTAGAAACTGTGTATAAAGCCGCTGTTTCCATTTCTGAAGCCAATGTCCCTAATCTTAACCAGGCTTCCCATTTATTTTCTAATTCATAACTTACTGGCTTGCTTGAAGGATCATGCTGTCCATAAAAAGAATCTTTAGATTGAACAACACCAACATGATAATTAATATTCTTCATTTTTTTAGCACTATCTACTAGAGCATTAATTATAGTGTAGTTACCAACAGCTGGAAATTCAATTGGTGCATATTCTTTACTAGTCCCTTCTTGTCTAATAGCCCCAGAAGCAATAACAATATCACCGCTTTTTACATCTATTTCCATACCGCCACATGTCCCGACTCTAATAAAGGTATCTGCTCCTGATTTAACTAACTCTTCAATAGCAATCGCAGTTGATGGTCCACCGATACCAGTTGAAGTAACACTTACTTTAATGCCATCGAGATATCCTGTATAAGTTACATATTCACGATTATCTGCTATTAATTGAGGATCATCAAAATACTGGGCAATTTTTTGACAGCGTTTAGGATCTCCTGGTAAGATAACATATTTTCCAACATCACCTTTTTTAATATCAAGATGATATTCTTTCCTGTTTTGTGAATACTTCATTTTTCGTTCCTCCTTTTTAATTATATTATAGCATTTAAAAAAACAGATAAGAAATTATTTTCTTATCTGTCTTCAATCCCTAGTTATAATCATCTTCAATTGTAGAATCAACATCATCTTCTGGTTCTTCAGAATCATCTTCTTCATCATCGCTATAAATATCATTCATATCGATATGAACATCACTAAATTTATGACGGCTTCTTAAATCCCAGGCATTTTCTCCTACAGTAATAAAACGACCATCTAAAGTAATATTTGTATAAAATAATGATTCTTTATCTGCTTGTTGCTGTTCATCAAATTTTTTCATCTGACAAACTTCTTCCCATAACTTAAAGAAGTTAACTGCAGATTTTTTCTTTGACATTAATTCAAAAGCAACATCTACCATTGACATATCACGATATTTATCCATACTATCCATTTAACCTATCCTCCTACATCTTTTCTGGAGCGCTAACACCAATTAAGTTTAATGCATTTGCAAGTGTAACTCTACTAGCTTCTACCAATGCTAATCTCTGTTTACTTAATTCAAGATTATCTTTATCGATTACATAACATTCATTATAGAAACTATGGAATAATTGTGCTAAACGTTGAATATAATTTGCAATTTTATGTGGTGTTCTATTTACCGCACTATCTATAACTATGTTTCTAAATTCATTAATATGCTTAACAAGTTCAATTTCCTTTGGATTTACAAGCAATTCATAATGATCACTATATTCTAAATTCAATTTAGCTGCTTGAGCTTTAATTGAACACATTCTAGCATGAGCATATTGAGCATAATATACTGGATTTTCATTTGACTTAGATTTTGCAAGGGCAAGGTCAAAATCAAAAGTTGTATTTGCTGCTTTAGATACAAAGAAATAACGTGTAGCATCAACACCAATTTCATCAATTAAGTCTTGAATCGTTACCGCATTACCAGTCCTTTTAGACATTTTAACTGGTTCACCATTATTCATCATTCTAACCATTTGAATAATATCAATATTTAATTGATCAGCATTATATCCTAATGCTTGAATAGCGGCTTTCATTCGATTAATATAACCATGATGATCAGCACCAAATAAGTCTACTAAATATTCATATCCACGATCAAGTTTATTTAAATGATAAGCAATATCTGGTGTTAAATATGTATAGCTGCCATCACTTTTTATTAAAACACGGTCTTTATCATCCCCAAATTCAGTTGATTTAAACCATAAAGCACCATCACTTTCATAAGTATATCCAGCTGCTTTTAATTTTTCGACAGTTGGAACAACGCAATTATCTTCATATAATGAAGTTTCTGAAAACCAAACATCAAATGATACTCTAAATTGTTTTAAAATATCTTTGATTTTTTGTAATTCATATTCAGTTCCTTTTTTTCTAAAGAAAGCAATCGCTTCATCTTCTGGCATATTTAAATACTTATCGCCTTCGCTTTCTTTTATCTTTACGGCAATATCTTTAACATCTTGACCATAATAACCATCTTCAGGCATTTGTGCTTCTAGATTAAAAGCTTGACGATAACGAGCATATAAAGATAACGCTAAATTATAAATCTGATTACCAGCATCATTGATATAATATTCTCTAGTTACATCATAGCCAGCAGCCGACATGATTCTACAAATACTATCTCCAACCGCTGCTCCTTTAGCATGTCCTAAATGTAAATCTCCTGTTGGGTTGGCAGATACAAATTCAACATTATATTTAGTTCCATTTCCATAATTGCTTCTACCATAAGCTTCTTTTTCTGTTAAAACTTCTTTTATTATTGATGTCATCGCATCTTTAGCTAAAAACAGATTAATAAACCCCGGTCCAGCAATTTCAATTTTTTCAATTTGAGCTTTATCTTTATCAATTGCATCTACTATTTCTTGAGCAATTTGTCGTGGATTGCGTTTTAATAATTTTGTTAATTGCATCGCTAAATTTGTTGAATAGTCCCCATGAGCTTTATCTTTAGGAATTTCAATTACAATACTATTTTGATCATATTCTTCAACAAAACCACACGAAATTATCGCTTGTTTCAACGTTTCTTTTAAAGTTGCTTCTATTTTATTAACTGCCATTATTGTCCTCCTTTAATCTTTTTACATATCTTCATTAAATTACCATTAAACCCTCATTAAGTCAATGTTTTTAAAAAATTTTATCACAAATCTACTGTAAAATAATATCATTGAAATAAAATTAATCAAGAGTAATTTTTAAACACCCAAATAAAAAGAATTGAACACTTTTTCAATTCTTCCTATTATTAACTAATCCATTTATAATAATGGTGCAAATAATCTTAATATTGCTTCAAACCAGCCTCTAAATCGGCCTCTTAAAACATCATCATAAGTAATTTCTTTACTAAGTTCAATTGTATTTAAAAAATCTTCTTTAATATCCTTAATGGCCGCAACATCATACATATATACACCACATTCAAAATGTAAATACAAGCTACGATAATCTAAATTAATAGTACCTACGGTAGCAATCTTATCATCGCAAACAAAATTTTTACCATGCATAAAACCAGGAGTATACTCATATATTTTAACACCGCCTAATACTAAAGGCTCATAATAAGAACGAGTTACTTTAAATACCGTTTTTTTATCCGGGATCCCTGGGGTAACAATTCGAACATCAACACCACGTAATACCGCTAAGCATAATGCATTTTTTAACTCATCATTAATAATTAAATAAGGGGTATAAATATATAAGTAGCGCTGAGCTTGATTGATAATATTTAAATACACATTTTTACCAACCGGCTTATCATCAAGCGGTGAATCACCATATGGTAAAATATATCCGCTTGGTTTAATATCAGGCAAAGGATAATGACGTGGATGATAACGATCATACTCTTCGGTTTGATTTAATGAAGCATTCCAGGTCGTTAAAAACATTAGTGTTAAATTCCAGACTGCTTCACCTTTAATCATAACACCAGTATCTTTCCAATGACCATATTTAACTTTAGCATTAATATACTCATCCGCTAAATTAAAACCACCATTAAAACCTACATTTCCATCAATAACCGTAATTTTACGGTGGTCACGATTGTTCATTACAATAGAAAGTAACGGTACAACATGGTTAAACGCAATACATTTAATACCATATTCTTCTAGTTTTTTATAATAGTGATATGGCAGCATCGTTAAAGAACCCATATCATCATACATAAAACGAACTTCGACACCCTCTTTAACTTTTTGCTTTAAGATTTCTAATACCTGATTAAACATTTCCCCTTCTTCGACAATAAAGTACTCCATAAAAATAAAATACTTGGCTTTTTTTAATTCATCTAATAAATCAGGAAAGGCGTTGTCACCTAAAGAATAATACTTTACCTCACTATTTTTATAAACCGGAAACTGCTCATCAACAATATAATTTACTTGGCCCCTAACTACCTCATCACCAATTGTTTTATGAACTTCATTAAAATAACGATATGGTTTAACCGCTTGATCTTGTTTTCGATATGCTTCCTGTAATTTTTTAGCCGGTTTTTTATTACCAAAAACTAAATACAATAAACCACCAAAAACGGGAAAAACCAAAATAGGAATTAACCAGATTATTTTATAATTAGGATCATCGTCATCTTTATTAATAATATATAACGTTACTAAAGCACTAATAATCATCGAACAAAATCTTAATGCCTTAGCATCTAAAAAGATAAACTGCATGAATAAAAAAATTAAAATAATCTGTAATAATATTAAGGTAACCGATACAAAGATTCGATTTTGTAAAAGCTTTAAAATTTTCATTTCTAATTCTCCAAAATCTGATAATTCAATACAATATAAACCTCACTTATTAAATTCATACCATCATATAAAGCATACTTTATTTTGATAGTATTATCATATTCATAATTAATTAATCTTGTTTGTAGTTTTAAAATACCATATTCTGTTTGATAATGGTTTAGTATAACTCGATTTTTATGTAAGTGCAAAACACTTGCATCATTATGTAAAAAAACTTCATCCTTTTTTAAAATAAATTTAATTTTAGTTTTATCTTCATAACTAATAATCGTCTTATCATCTAACTCTTCTAAAAAAGCAGCACCATTATACTTAAATGATTCTTTATCATTTTCATATTTAAAAACACTATGATAATTTAATTTAATTAATTTTTTCATCGTATCCCATCTTTCTTTTCTATTTAATCAGTGCATATTATAACACAAAAGCGTCAAGAATACTTTTGGTGATCAAATAAATGAAAAAAGTCATAAAAATCTTTGTAATCATAGCTGCTAGTTTAGTTACCTTTGTTCTCTCACTTTATTTAGTTGCATACTGTATGGGTGAACCAGATTTAAATAAAAATCGATACTTAAAACTCTATGACGACAATCAAGATATTTTCTATCAATCTATTAATGATTATGCCGGTCATTATGTTACTTTAGATAACGTCAGTGATTATTTTTTAGAAAGTATTGTTGCTATTGAAGATCAGCATTTCTATCAACATCGTGGTTTTGATCCAATTGGTATTGCAAGAGCAATAAAAGTTAATTTAATCAATCAGGATAAATCCCAAGGAGCAAGTACAATTACTCAACAATATGCACGTTTGCTCTATTTAACAAACGAAAAGTCCTGGTCTAGAAAAATAAAAGAAGCCTTTTTAACAATGCAATTGGAAACTCATTTAACTAAAGATGAAATTCTTGAAGGATATGTAAATAATGTTTATTTTGGCCATGGTATCTATGGCATTGAAAATGCTGCACAGTATTTCTATGGTAAAAGTGCTAAAAATCTTGATTTAAATGAAAGCAGCATGTTGGCAGGAGTAATTAATGGACCAACTTATTATTCGCCTTTAAATGATGAAACTGCCGCTAGAAAAAGACAAAGTTTAGTCTTAGATGCGTTAATTGATTGTGGTAATATTACGGAAAATGAAAAACAGCGAGTTTTAAATAGTGATTTAAACTTAGCTAAAGAACACCAAGTTGATGAAAATATTGATAATAATTATTATAAAGATGCCGTTATCGAAGAATTGGAAGCACTTGGTTTCTATAATAATACTTATTTAAATCAAGGATTAAATGTTTATACTACCTTTGATCAAGGCTATCAAGATATAATCACTAAAAGTGCTAAAGAATACACTCAAGATAGTGAAGTAGAAACCGCTAGTATTGTTGTTGAGCCTTATACTAGTAAAGTACTAGCTTTAATTGGTGGTAAAGATTATGCTCAATCACAGTATAACCGAGCTACCCAGACCAATCGACAAATCGGCAGTACAATTAAACCATTGCTTTATTATCTAGCATTAGAAAACGGCTTTACCCCAACAACCACTTTTTTATGTGAGCCAACAACTTTTAAACTTGATGATAATACTACCTATAGTCCTGGTAATTTTAATGACAAATATGCTTATGATGATATTACTCTTGCTCAGGCTATTGCAGTATCTGATAATATCTATGCTGTTAAAACCCATTTATTTTTAGGAGAAGAGAATTTAGCCGCCTTAATTAAAAAATTTGGTATCGACAATGTTGAAGCTAATGCTTCTCTAGCCCTGGGAACCTTAAATACTAATATTTACAATCTAGCTAATATGTATAACTGTCTTGCTAGCGAAGGAACCTATAATCATATATATATGATTGAAAAAATTACTAACGCTGCCGGTGAAGTATTATATGAACACGAACGTGAAGATCAAAAAATGCTTAATCAGGATACTTGTCTTGTTTTATCACAACTATTAACTTCTACTTTTAATGATACTTTTAGTACCTACTTACAAGCTACGATGGCTGGTTATCAATTAGATAATATTAATGCTTGTAAAACTGGGAGTACCGATGTTGATAATTTAGCGGTCGCTTATAATCCTGAAGTATTAGTTGCTAGCTGGGTAGGTTATGATGATAATCGTAAAATGACTACGACTAATGATAAAACAGTCGCCAAAAAAACCGTCGTTGATGTTTTACAATACACTAATAAAATCAAGGAAGTTAACTGGTATCAGCCAACTTCTTCTTTACAACAAATCGCCATAAATCCACTAACTGGTGAAAATGATGAAAATGGTTTAGTCTACTGGTTTAAAAAGGAATAATAAATATCCCGAAGTTTATACTTCGGGATAAAATATTTTACGATCATCTTTATTATTTTTTGATTTAATTATTGCCCCTACAATTTCTGAAACCTCGGGTAAAAATTTTAGTTTACCATCAACTAGAATTTCAATTTCACTTATATCATCACTATTACCATAATAAAGATATGGTATTTGTTTTTGATCATCAAAAACAAGATAATACCGCAGATCATAACCACACTTTAAAACATAATCTTTTACATCACATAAATCATCTTCATTATTATAATCACGATAACTAAATAATTTCCGATTTAAAAAACGATTACACAAATCCGCTAAAATAGTATCTTTACCCTCACTAAATACCATAAAATAATATAATATGATACTTTCATCTAATTTAACATAATCTTGTTCACTAACATTTCCTTTTAAAAAAGGCAATAAATAGTTAATATCACCAAATTGATAACCAGAATCATAAAGATCTTTGATTCTTCTAAAAATACTCATCAATAGTTGTTCATAACTGCGACTTGTTGGATGATAATATACTTGCCAATACATATGATAGCGCGCTAAGATATAATTTTCGATAGCTTGAACTCCAGCTTCTTTAAATACAATTTTTCCATCATATACTTGCATCACCCTTAAGATCCTAGCCATATCAAAATGGCCATAAGTAGTTCCGGTAAAATAAGAATCCCTAAGTAAATAATCCATTCGATCTCCATCTAACTGACTGGATACCATTTGAACCAAAATCTTATTAGGGTGTCTTTTTTCAATAACACTACTTACCTCTTTAGCAAAACCTTTATTAAAATTTTCCAGGATTTGATGGACCTCGCTTTGACCATTGATTATTTTAACTGTATAGTCTTCATGTTTTATTTGATATACTTCTTCAAAACAATGTGAAAAAGGTCCATGACCAATATCATGTAATAAAGCTGCACACATGACTACTAATTTATCATAATCGCATAGTGCCTGACCAATAGCACTATTGAATATCATTTTTCTTACGACATAATAAACACCTAATGAATGACAAAAGCGTGAATGCTCAGCACTTTGATAAACCTGATGAACACCACCTAATTGTTTTATTCTTCTAAGACGTTGCATTTCTTTAGAATTTATTAAATCTAAAATAACTGGCTGGTCAACATGGATATAATTATGAATCGCATCACGAAATACTTTGCTATCACGTAGTTTTGTTTGATTTAATTGATAAGTTGATCGATCCATATTATCACTCCTTATGTTAAAAAAACTAAAAACGATTATAACTACTTAATGTAAACCATATTTTAGTATTTTAAAGCCATTATTATTTTAAAAACCAATAATCTTTAGTTTTTTGTACTTTCATTATAATACATTTAATAAGTTTATGCTATAATTGAAAGCAGGAGGTATAATGTATGCACATTAAAATCAATGAAGCTACTGATTACATCAAGTCGCAATATCATGGTAAAATTGATCTTGCGATTATTTTAGGCTCTGGTTTAGGGCATCTAGTTGATGAAATCAAAAACCCAATTGAATTGGATTACCGCGATATCCCCCACTTTCCTTTAACTAATTTAAAAGGCCATATTGGTAAATTAGTTATTGGTTCATTAGAAGGTAAAACTGTCATAGCCATGAAAGGCCGCTTCCATTATTATGAAGGAAATGATATGCAAATTGTCACTTTACCAATTAGAGTCTTTAAAAGATTAGGTATTGAAAATTTAATCTTAACAAATGCATGTGGCGGTATTCGTGAAGACTTAAATCCTGGTCAATTAATGTTGATTAAAGATCATATTAGTCTATTTATGGATAGTCCATTAAGAGGTCCTAATTTAGACGAATTTGGTCCTCGCTTCCCTGATATGTGTGAAGCTTATAATGAAGAAATTGGTGAACTTGCTCATAAAGTAGCTGATGAAAATGATATTATTTTAAAAGATGGTGTTTATGCTTATTGCCAAGGGCCAATGTATGAAACACCAGCTGAAATTAGAGCTTTAAAAGTTTTAGGTGCTGATGCTGTAGGAATGTCAACAATTCCTGAAGCTATTGTAGCCCGTCATTGTAATATGAAAACTTTAGGCATCTCATTAATCACTAATAAAGCTGCAGGATTATCAAGCCAAGAACTAAGTCATGATGAAGTAATTGAAATTGCCGAAAAATCAGAAAAAAACTTTGCAACATTAATTAAAGGAATTATTAAAGAGTGGTAGTGAACTCGACCCTATGGGTCAGCTCATACCACTTTTTATTATAAAAATAAGTAAGACCTTATCGTCTTACTTATTCTTCACTTACATTTTCTTCCTTAGCTTTATTTTCATAATAAGTTCGTACTAACATTTGAGTTTTACGAATATGCTTTTGAATCTTTTCTTTAGCTAATTCTTTATCACGAGCAACAATTGCTTCATAAATTTCGCGATGTTCCTGAGCTGCTGAAATTAAACGATCAGGCTGTTTGATCGAATGTCTTGAAGTTACATGAATATAATAATTTATATCTGATAGTAATTGTTCAAAGTATTTCGATTGTGTACAGCAGTAGATTGCTTCATGAAAAGCAATATTAAGTTCATTGAATTTTTCCTGATCATTTTTACCAGCATAAAATTCCATTAAATCATAAACTTCTTTGATCTTTTCTAACTGCTCATCATTTATTCTTTCAATTGCTAATTGTATAGCTAAACCTTCTAAGGCATATCGAATTTCTAACATATCATCAATATCTCGATGTGAAAACCCTAGTACATAAACACCTTTATTAGGAATACTTTTTACTAACCCTTCTAACTCTAATTGTTTTAAAGCCTCTCTAATTGGTGTTCTGGAAATATTTAACTGTTTAGCTAATGCTACCTCATTTAACTTTTGTCCTTTAACATATTCTTCATTTAATATTTTATCTCTTAAAACATTAAAAATCTTATTCCCTAACGAACCATGTCCCGTATTTTCTAAGATATTCTTTGCCATAACTTACCTCAACTTTTCAATTATTGCTGCTGTAAATTGCTCTGTTGTTGCCTTACCGCCAATATCAGGAGTAATTACTTTCTTATCAGCAACAACTGCAGCTAAAGCATCCCGCAATTTATTTGCCTCTTCTAATTTCCCTAACGCTTCAAGCATTAATGCAAAAGCTAATAATAAAGCACTTGGATTGGCAATTCCTTTACCAGCAATATCAGGCGCACTACCATGAACCGCTTCATAGATTTGATACTCATCACCAATATTACCACTAGGAGCAAAACCTAATCCACCTACTAATCCTGCACATAAATCAGATACGATATCACCATATAAATTTGGTGCTACTAATACATCAAACGTTTCTGGACGAATAACTAATTGCATACACATATTATCGACTATCACTTCTTGGGTTTCAATTTCTGGATAATCTTTAGCTACATCTCTAAAAGCTTCTAAAAATAATCCATCAGTATATTTCATAATATTAGCTTTATGAATTGCAGTGACTTTTTTTCGTCCATTATTTTTAGCATACTCAAAAGCATAACGGCATATTTTTTCACTAGCACCGCGAGTAATTAACTTAACACCGTTGGCCATATCAGGATTAATCATATATTCAATCCCTTTATATAAATCTTCTGTATTTTCACGAATGATTACTAAATCAATATTTTCATAACGTGAATCAATTCCTTTAAAAGATTTGATTGGTCTAACATTTGCATAAGTTGCAAACTGTTGTCTTAAAGCAACATTTACACTTCTAAATCCCGTTCCTATTGGTGTTGCAGTAGGTCCTTTTAAAGCCCATTTATATTTTTTAATGGCATCAACTAAACCAGGTTCAAAAACCTCTTTATTTTTAGCAGCATATTCAGCACCAGCCTGGTATTCTAACCATTCGATATCTAAATTCATCGCTTTACTTACATCAACAACACTTTTAGAAATCTCTTTACCAATTCCATCACCAGGAATTAAAACTGCCTTCATTAAAAATCACCACCTAATTCTTTAATTGCATTTAATAACCCACCATAATTAATCATTACCTTTTCACGAGGTGATAGTGTTAATTTGGCTTCAATATAATCATTAGTTGTTTCATTAATTACTTTAACAAAACCATTATTAGCTACAACTTCTTTAATATTAACAATTTTATAAGTATCGTGATCATTAAAGAAATCTTGATCCTTAGCTTCAATTACTAATGGTAAAATACCATTATTTATTAAATTAGAGCGATGGATACGTGCAAATGATACTGCAAAAATAGCTTTTATTTTTAAATAATTAGGAACTAAAGCCGCATGTTCACGAGAACTTCCTTGACCATAATTATCGCCACCGACAATAAAACCACCATTATTTTTTATAGCACGATCATAAAATTCTGGATCTACTTTACTAAATGAATATTTAGCTAGATGTGGTACATTTGAACGATATGGTAACAACTTACTATCTGAAGGAACAATATGGTCAGTAGAAATATTATCACCAACTTTTAATACAACTTTACCACTAATTTCATCGCTAATCTTTTCACCACGAGGAACCGGCTTAATATTAGGCCCCATATAAACTACATTATTTTCATCATATTCGTCAATAAAGAAATTCTGATTTTTAATAAAAGGTGTATTTGGTACTTCATCTAAATACATATCATCTTCAAATTCTTGTGATAAATATCCTTTAATAGCACTTAAAGCAGCTATTTCTGGTGATACTAAATAAACACTAGCATCATTAGTACCAGAACGTCCTTTAAAGTTACGATTAATCGTTCTTAAAGAAACCCCTTTTGAAAGTGGTGCTTGTCCCATACCAATACAAGGACCACAACCACATTCTAAAATTCTAGCACCAGCTTGAATCATATCAGCTAAAGCACCATTTTTTGATAACATTGCTAAAATTGAACTAGATCCTGGTGCAATAACTAACGACACATGATCAGCTACTTTATGACCTTTTAAAATCTTAGCCGCTTTCATCATATCGGCAAATGATGAATTAGTACAGCTTCCAATTACAACCTGATTAATTTTCATTCCTTCTAATTCTTGAACTGGTACTACCGCATCAGGACTATGTGGCTTAGCAGTCATTGGCACTAATGTACTTAAATCAACTGTTAATTCTTGATCATATGTTGCATCTTCATCAGCTTTCATTTCAATATAATCTTCTTCTCTACCTTGTTGAATCAAATATTCTTTAGTTCGCTCATCGGTTGGGAAAATTGAAGTAGTTGCTCCAAGTTCTGCCCCCATATTACAAATAGTAGCTCGATCGGTTAAAGAAAGAGATGCAATTCCATCACCTGTATATTCAATAATTTTATTGACCCCACCTTTAACTGTTAACTGCTTTAATATATATAAGATAATATCTTTAGCACTAACCCATGGTGTTTTAGTACCGGTTAAGTTAACCTTAACCACACTTGGACATTGTAAATAATATTTTCCAGTTGCCATTGCCACTGCAACATCTAGACCACCTGCACCAATGGCAATCATTGCCATGGCACCACAAGTTGGTGTATGTGAATCAGAACCAACTAATGTCTTACCTGGTTTTGCGAAATTTTCTAACTGTAATTGATGGCATACACCATTACCTGGTTTTGAAAAAGTGATTCCATGTTTTTTGGCTACACTACGAATAAACTCATGATCATCCATATTTTCAAATCCAGTTTGTAACATATTATGATCAATATAAGCCACTGCTTTTTCAACTGCAACACGCTTAATATTCATCGCTTCTAATTGTAAATATGCCATTGTCCCAGTCGAGTCTTGAGTCAATGTTTGATCTATTTGAATTCCAATTTGTTCTCCGGGAACTAATTTTCCGTCTTTAAGTTTACTGCTTAAAATTTTGTATGCTAAATTCATACCCATAACGATTATACCCCCAATCATTCAATGTTGCATACAATTATACAAAAAAACAATATTTATTACAACCCTTAAAACAAAATTTTAAAAGAAGATATTTTAATAATAATTAATCATATATTTATTATTTACATAATGGCTATAATACAATTATAAAAGACACTTTTTTAAGACATTTATTTCTTAATTTTTATAAATCTAAAAGCAGTCATGACAAATGATAATAATCATGATATATTGAATTTGAGGTGATTAAGCATGAAAATTTCAACTAGGGGTCGCTATGCTTTACGTTTAATGATTGATCTGGCAATTCATCAAGATGAAGGAAACATTTCTTTAAAAGATATTTCTAAAAGACAGGATATTTCCATTAAATATTTGGAACAGATTGTAAAACCACTAACTAAACATAAATTAATTAAAAGTACTCGTGGTTCTCATGGGGGTTATTCACTTACTAAAAAGCCTAGTGAATATACTGCAAAAGATATTTTAACTGTTCTTGAAGGACCGATTGCCTGTGTTACATGCTTAGAAGATCCAGTAAATAAATGTCCTCGCTTTAAATCTTGTCCTACAATTTCTTTTTATGAAGGATTAAATAAACTTATTAATGATTATTTAGAAACATATACTTTAGAAGATCTTATTAAATCTAATGATTTAGCTAGTGATGTTGACTATAAATAATTATTAAAATATGTTAGAATTACTAGCGGTGATAAATATGTTGATAGAATGTTCGAATATAAAAAAATCTTTTCAAGGAATACCATTATTAAAAGATATTACATTTAAAGTTGATAATCATGATAAAATTGCTATTATTGGGGTCAATGGCGCTGGTAAAACTACTATTTTAAAAATAATAGCTGGTGAAGAAGAATATGATGGCGGTAATCTTTTTAGTAACAAAGATTTAACTTTAGGGTATTTAAAACAACAGCATGATTTAGATATCAACAGTACTGTTTATCAAAGTGCTTTGGATGTTTTTAAACCTTTAATGGTAATTGAAGAGCGATTAAGAGAGTTAGAAGCAATAATGGCTGATAACCACAGTAAACAGATTTTAGAAGAATATGACCGTTTAATGCAACAATTTAATGATCAAAACGGTTATAGTTATCCAAGTAAGGTCACTGGTGTTTTAAAAGGATTAGGATTTAGTGAAGATGAATTTGATGATCCAGTTAAAATACTATCTGGTGGTCAAAAAACGCGACTAGCTTTAGCGAAAATATTGTTACAAGAGCCAAAGCTGTTATTATTAGATGAACCAACTAACCATTTAGATAATAGTGCAATTACTTTTTTAGAAAACTATTTAAAAAGTTATCCTAATGCAATTGTCGTTGTTAGTCACGACCGTTATTTTATTGATCAGATTTCTAACAAAATCGTTGAAATTGAAAATGGTAAAGCAAAAACATATAAATGTAAATATGATGAATATTCATCATTAAAAAAACAACAACGAGCTATTGATTTAAAACACTATATTAATCAACAGCGAGAAATCAAACGGATTCAAGAAAGTATTGATACTTTAAAATCATATAATCGTGAAAAACAAGTTAAACGAGCTGAATCTAAAGAAAAACAATTAGCTAAGATGGAATTAATTGAAAAACCAGAAAACTTACCAGATACAATTACTATTAATTTTAAACCTAAACGTGAATCTGGTTTTGATGTCTTGAAAATAGAAGATTTAGCAGTAAGATTTGAAGAACCATTATTTCAAAACATCAATATTGATATCAAAAAACAAGAACGAGTAGCCTTAGTTGGTGATAACGGGATTGGAAAAACAACATTATTTAAAACAATATTAAATCAAATTATCCCCTACCAGGGAAAAATTAAATTTGGTAGTAAAGTAGATGTAGCTTATTATGATCAAGAACATAGTACCTTATCTTTAAATAAAACTATTTTTGATGAAATTAGTGATAATTTCCCAAATATGACCAACACTGAAATTAGAAACAGTTTAGCGTTATTTAATTTTAAAGGTGAAGATGTTTTTAAAGAAATATCTTTATTATCAGGTGGTGAAAAAAGCCGTGTTGTTTTAACTAGCATTTTATTGAAACAAGCAAACTTTTTAATTCTCGATGAACCAACCAACCATCTAGATATTGCTTCAAAAGAGGTACTTGAAGATGCTTTAAATCAATTTGAAGGAACAATCTTCTTTATTAGCCATGACCGCTATTTTATAAATAAAGTAGCTACTAGGGTTATTGAACTTACTAATAATAAAGCAATTAGTTATGATGGTAATTATGATTTATATATCAGTCATAAAATAGCCATAAAACCAGTAAAAAAAGAAAATACTGATTATCTCAATATGAAACAGCAAAATGCTATGTATCGTAAACAGCAAAATAAAATAAAAAAAGTAGAAAATCAAATTTCTACTTTAGAACAACAAATCAATGATCTTACTAATGAATTACATAGCGACGAAGTTGTTAACGATTATCAAAAATATAATCAGATTAGTGATCAAATAACTGATCTAGAAAACCAGTTAAATGATTTATTAGAACAATGGGAAGCCCTTCAATAAGGGCTTTTTATACTTTTTCAACTTTTACAATACAATAATCCTCAGCTAACTGTGACCCTTCGCAATCAATATATTCAACTTTTACAATACAACGATGATGATCATGAGTCCACAAAGAAATACAATCGCCTACTTGGATACCTTCTTCTTTACAAACAATTAAGTGTTTTATACTACCATTACAGATTTTATCAAAATACTGCTTTTTAACCTGTAAATTACACATTCAAATAACTCCCTTCATTTTTTTAGAATTAATTTATGTTGTTTAGATACTTGTAATTCTTCTTTTTTTATTTCAATAGTCTTTTCTATTTCATGATTTTTCTTTTCCTT
Organism: Erysipelatoclostridium sp. An15; assembly: GCF_002160675.1. Lineage (NCBI taxonomy): Bacteria > Bacillati > Bacillota > Erysipelotrichia > Erysipelotrichales > Coprobacillaceae > Thomasclavelia > Erysipelatoclostridium sp. An15. The sequence goes on along the minus strand of NZ_NFLA01000003.1, from coordinate 33,225 downwards.
TATTTTAACTTTACTCCAGCAATAAATTGGATAAATAAAAAATCTAATTGTTATTGTTAATGCTAATAAACCTAAATCTATTGATAATAGTAGAAATAATGGTTTTAAATGCATTTTATGTCCTCCTTTGTACCTAAACACATTAACTATTTATATATATGTAAAGATAAATAGTTTATGCTTTAAATAGTATACAGATTGATGAGTACATAATTTGTCTAAATTGGTAAGCTATCTTATTAAAGTCTTAGTTTTCATATTTTGTAAAACGGTTTCAATTATTTTTAGTTTAAAGTATAATTAATCTATATGACATAAATAATGAGGAGGAAAATAAAAAAGATGTTACACAAAAAATTAAAACCATTCCCTAAAGATTTTTTATGGGGTGCTTCTACATCAGCTTACCAAGTAGAAGGAGCTAACTTAGAAGATGGTAAAGGGCCATCATGCCAAGATGTTAAAAAAGTACCTGAAGGAACTTCAGATTTAACAGTATGTGCTGATCATTATCATCGTTATAAAGAAGATATTGCTTTAATGGCTGAAATGGGATTTAAAACTTATCGTTTTTCAATTGCCTGGACAAGAATCTTACCTCAAGGTACTGGAGAAGTTAATCCAAAAGGTATCGAATACTATAATAATGTTATTAATGAATGTTTAAAATATAACATCGAGCCATTAGTAACTATGTTCCACTTCGATATGCCTGCTGCATTAGATGAAAGAGGAAGCTGGTCTAATCCAGAATCAGTTGACTGGTTTGTCAACTTTGCTAAAGTTATGTTTGAAAACTTTGGTGACCGTGTAAAATACTGGTTAACTATCAATGAACAAAATATGTTAACATTAGTTGGTCCAGTAATTGGTACTCTTTCAATTCCTGAAGGATGTACAAATGTTACTAAAGAAGTTTATCAACAAAACCATCATATGTTAGTAGCTCAAGCTAAAGCAATGGCATTATGTCATGAAATGCTTCCTGGAGCTAAAATTGGTCCAGCTCCAAATATTTCACTAGTATATCCTGCATCTTGTAAACCTGAAGATATTTTAGCCGCTCAAAACTATAACGCTATTAGAAACTGGTTATACTTAGACATGGCTGTATATGGTAAATATAATAACTTAGTATGGGCTTATTTAGAAGAACATGATGCTTGTCCTACTTTTGCTCCTGGTGATGCGGAAGCATTAGCTAATGGACATCCTGATTTTATTGGATTTAACTATTATAATACTGCAACTTGTGAAGCTAGTGATGGAACTGAAGAAATTGATCCAGGTGCTGACCAACAAACTGCACGTGGTGAAGCTGGTTTCTATCGTGGTTATAAAAACCCATATTTACCAACAACTGAATTTGGTTGGGAAATTGACCCTATGGGATTTAGAGCAACTATGAGAGAAATGTATTCTCGTTATCGTTTACCAATGATCGTTACTGAAAATGGTCTTGGAGCTTATGATAAGTTAACTGAAGATGGTAAAGTTCATGACCAATATCGTATTAAATATTTACGTGATCATATTGAACAAATTAAACTTGCCATTTCTGATGGGGTTGAAATGATGGGATATTGCCCTTGGTCTGCAATCGACTTAATTTCTACTCATGAAGGTATGGTTAAACGTTATGGATTCATTTATGTTGACCGTGATGAATTTGATTTAAAAACTTTAGATCGTTATCGTAAAGATTCTTTCTACTGGTATAAAAAAGTTATTGCTTCTAATGGAGAAGATTTATCAGATTAATTATTAAGAGATGATTTGTATCATCTCTTTTTTTATCCTTGACTTATAGTTTACTTTAAGATGTATGATAAATTTACACTAAAGGGGGAATTTAATGATCAATATAATCGAGCCAAAAATACAAATATCTAAACAAAGACAAATATTTACTAACAAGAATTTAAAAAATTTAATTATTCCTTTAATTATTGAACAATTATTAGTACTACTTGTAGGAATTGCCGACACTCTAATGGTTAGTTATGCTGGCGAGGCAGCTGTTTCCGGCGTTAGTTTAGTCAATCAGCTTAATAACGTTTTTCTTTATATTTTTAATGCTTTAGCATCAGGCGGTGCCGTTGTTGCTAGTCAATATATTGGTAACAAAGATCAAAAAAATGGTAACCTTGCTGCAAGCCAATTAGTAATGATTACTACTGTAATTTCAGTTTTCTTAATGTTATTTGCCATCCTTTTAAGAGAACAACTATTAACATTATTATTTGGTGATGTTGAAAGTGATGTTATGAGTGCCTGTCTTACATATTTAATTATTTCTGCTTTTTCATTTCCAGCATTAGCTATATATAATAGCTGCGCTGGGTTATTTAGAAGTATGTCTAAGGCTAATATAGTTGTTTATGTATCTTTTTTAATGAATATTATTAATGTTGCTGGTAATGCTATTGGAATTTTTGTTTTACATGCTGGAGTTGCCGGAGTTGCTTATCCATCACTTATTTCTAGAACCGTAGCAGCTATAGTTTTACTTATTTTGATTTCTAGTAAAAAAAAATGTTTTATATATTCGTCTTAGCGATATTCTTAAATGGTCTAAGTCTATGATCAAACGGATATTAAATATTGCTATTCCAAATAGTATTGAAAATGGTTTGTTTCAAATATCTAAAGTTGTATTAAGCAGTATTGTTGCTTTATTTGGTACTAGCCAGATTGCTGCTAATGGTGTTGCTCAAAGTTTCTGGTCAATGGCTGCCTTATTTTCACTTGCTATGGGGCCGGCCTTTATTACTGTAATTGGACAATGTATGGGAGCTAAAGATATTGAAGCTGCCAATTATTATATGCAAAAATTACTTAAAATAACTTTAATTGGCGGAACTATCTGGAATGCTGTCTTCTTTGCAATTACACCACTTATTTTAATACTTTATGATTTACCAAATGAAACAATTCAGTTAGTAATTATTTTATGTTTGATCCATAATGTCTTTAATGCTATCTTATGTCCAATTTCTTCTGCTCTTTCTAATGGATTACGAGCTTGTGGTGATGTTAAATATACAATGTACACATCTATTTTCTGTACTGTTGTTTGCCGCGTTATTTTATCATATTTATTTGGTATTACTTTAAATTTAGGAGTTATTGGTATTACTTTAGCTATGGTTGGCGATTGGGCAATTAAAGCTGTCTTTATCATGGTTAGATATGTAAAAGGAACCTGGAAACAATTTCAAGTTATCTAAAGTGCTTATAAAAGCACTTTTTATTTTCTTTTTCATTCTCTGGAAAAGTCCATTACTTTTTTTAATTTCGATTATAATATCGCTTAAGGAGGAGATACAAAATATGTTACATAAAAATTTAAAACCATTCCCTAAAGATTTTTTATGGGGTGCTTCTACATCTGCTTATCAAGTAGAAGGAGCTAACTTAGAAGATGGTAAAGGACCATCAGTACAAGATGTTAAAGTAATCCCAGAAGGAACTTCAGATTTAACAGTATGTGCTGATCATTACCATCGCTATAAAGAAGATATTGCTTTAATGGCTGAAATGGGATTTAAAACTTATCGTTTTTCTATTTCATGGTCAAGAATTTTACCAAATGGAACTGGTGAAGTAAATCCTAAAGGAATTGAATTCTATAATAATGTAATTAATGAATGTTTAAAATATAACATTGAACCATTAGTTACTATGTTCCACTTTGACTTACCTCAAGCATTAGAAGAAAGAGGAGGTTGGGAAAAAAGAGAATCAATTGACTGGTTTGTCAACTTTGCTAAAGTTATGTTTGAAAACTTTGGTGACCGTGTAAAATACTGGTTAACTATCAATGAACAAAACGTCTTAATTTTATCTGGTGATATTATCGGAACAACTAAATTAACAGGACCAGATAAATATAAAAGCCTATATCAACAAAATCACCACATGTTAGTAGCTCAAGCTAAAGCAATGGCTTTATGCCATGAAATGGTACCTGGTGGTAAAATCGGACCAGCTCCAAATATTTCTTTAGCTTATCCAGCTTCTTGTAAACCAGAAGATCAATTAGCTGCTCAAAATCTAAATGCAATTAGAAACTGGTTATACTTAGATATGGCTGTATATGGAAAATACAATAATCTTGCATGGGCATTTATGGAAGAACGTAATGCTACACCAGTTATTGAAGAAGGTGACATGGAAATTTTAGCTAATGGTCATCCTGATTTCATTGGTTTCAACTACTATTCAACTGCTACAGTAAAATGGTGTCCTGAAAATATTGAAGAAACATTTGGACATGATCAACAAAAAACAAGAATGGAACCAGGTGTTTATCTAGGTGCTGCTAATGAAAATTTACCACATACTGATTTTGGATGGGAAATTGATCCAATGGGATTTAGAGCAACTATGAGAGAAATGTATTCTCGTTATCGTTTACCAATGATTGTTACTGAAAATGGTCTTGGAGCTTATGATAAGCTAACTGAAGACGGTAAAGTACATGATCAATACCGTATTGAATATTTAAGAAAACATATTGAACAAATCAAGTTAGCTATTACAGATGGTGTTGAAATGATGGGATATTGCCCTTGGTCTGCAATTGACTTAATTTCTACTCATGAAGGTATGGTTAAACGTTACGGATTCATTTATGTTGACCGTGATGAATTTGATTTAAAAACTTTAGATCGTTATCGTAAAGATTCTTTCTATTGGTATAAAAAAGTTATCGCTTCTAATGGAGAAGATTTATCTGATTAAACATAAAAGGAATAGCTTAGCTATTCCTTTTATAGTTCTTCACCGTTAGTTTCAATTACCTTTTGATACCAGTAATATGAATCTTTTTTATATCGATTTAATGTACCGCTATTTTCGTCTTCTTCTCTATCAACATATACAAATCCATAGCGTTTTTGATAACCATTTAACCAGCTTAATAAATCTGTATATGACCATGTACAATAAGCTAATACTCGACAACCATCATCACAGGCTTTTTTAAGTTCCTTAATATGTTCACGTAAGTAATCAATACGATATGGATCATGAACCTTACCATCTTCCAATTTATCAAAAGCTCCTAATCCGTTTTCACTAATTACGATTGGTAAATCATATCTTGATGTAATTTCACGACAGCACATTCTAAGACCCATTGGATCAATTGTCCAATCCCAGTCTGTAGTTGGTAAATTAGCATTAGGTGGATTTTTATATAATCCAGGTACTCCTTGCACTGTTGCAGTACCTTTTTTACCAGTGTTATTCATTTCATGAGTTGTTCCAACACCATCAATATCATTGAATTCAACTGTAGTAGTTTGATAATAGTTAACACCCATAAAATCAATTAATTGAGCTGCTTCTTTTAAAATAGCTTGATCTTCAGGTTCCATTTTAATTGTAATACCTTGTGACTGTAAATAAGTTAAGGCAGCTCGTGGATAACGTCCATAAGCATATACGTCCATCCAGAAATAATTTTTTAAGTCATCATAGTCAGCCTTAGCCATAGCGTTTTCTGGTTTATTGTCAATAGCATAACTTGGGCTGTAAGCAAAACTTGCTCCTACTTTTGCATCTGGCCACATTTCTTTTAAAGCAATTACACTTTTTGCATGTGCCATATTAGCATGATGATTAACCTGACAGAATGTTTGCATATCATCTACTTTTCCTGGTGGATGCATTCCTTCTAACCATCCATGACCGGTAAAGATATTTTGTTCATTCATTGTAATCCAATATTTTACACGATCACCATATCTTTTAAATAAAGTCTTAGCATAATTTACATAATCATCAACGATTTGACGATTTTCCCAGCCATGATATCGATCTTCTAAAGCTTGAGGCATATCCCAGTGATATACTGTTACCATTGGTTCAATTCCATATTTTAATAATTCATTAATTAAATTATCATAGAATTGTAATCCAGCTTCATTTACTTCACCTGTTCCATTTGGATAGATTCTTGTCCAGGCAATTGAAAAACGATATGTTTTTAAGCCTAATTCTGCCATTAAGGCAACATCTTCTTTATAACGATGATAATGGTCTACGGCTTTATCACCAGTAGTTCCTTTAAAAGTTTTTCCAGGAATTCTAACAAATTTATCCCAGTTAGAAACACCTTTACCATCAGCATCCCAGCCACCTTCTACCTGATAAGCAGCTGAAGCACTACCCCAAAGAAAGTCTTTTGGAAATCCTTTGCTTTCTTTAAAATACATCTTTTTTTCTCCTCCTTTTTTATTTATTATACTTATAAATCAAAGATCCATAAGATAATTCCTTTTAATTACTTTACATATTTAGTAATAAAATTAACTAATGTGCTTTTAAATTCATCAGTTTCTTTTAAATCATATAAATAACGTTCTTCTTTTAAAACAAATAATGCTTTACTACCACGATTAGCATTATATAAAGGATATACCATCTTTAATGGTACAAAATCATCATCTTTCATATGAATATATAATGTTGGAATATCATTATGTTTAACTAATTCCACGTAATCTTCTTTAATATCAATCTTAATTTGTTTTCTTATTTTACGTTTAATCAAATTAACCGTTGGAAATTTAGGAACTTTATAGTCTTTAATTAAGCGATATCCTAAAATATCATAAACACTTGTATAAGCTCCATCGCTAATTATTGCTTTAACATTTTTTAATGAATGTTCACTAGCAGCTTTTAAAATCGTATTGGCACCAGTTTCTTTTCCATATAATACAATTTTATGATCTTTCCCAAATGTTTTTAAGATAAATCGATTCCAGCAAACTAAATCACGAACATCTTTAATACCAAAACCACGAATATAACCATCACTTTGTCCATGTCCACAAGCATCGACTAATAATATATTCCAATCTGGATAGCGTTCTTTAAAATATGGAACATACATTGTCATATCTTTAGCTTCCAAAGCAAAAGGATGTAATATCATTAAGGTAACTTCAGCATTTGGTTCTTCTAATAAAATCCCTCTTAACCGTATTCCTTGACGATTTTTTAAATAAACATTTTTACTTGCATATTTGGTTTCTAAAATACTTGGTTTATCATCTTCTTTATGATGACGATAAGCCATTGCTTTAACCATCCTATTTGCAAAAGCATTTACAGCACTAACACTACTGGCAATTCCAGCGACTAATGCAAATGATGCAACAACTCTTTTTTGATTTTTATACATGTTTACCTCCATACTCCTTATAATTTTCCATTAATAATCTATTTATATTACATACTTGTTCAAAAGAACTTAATCGATATTCATCATGCTCCATTCTTCCAGCGTAGAAACGGATTGCAGTTTCCAGATTTTCCCGAATAATTTCTTTATATTCTGGTGGAAAAGTTGATATTGGAAAACATACGAATACGAATGTATTATAATCTTTAGAAAATAAATTAATTAATAAATCATATCCTTCGCTTTGAACAATTGAATTACCTATTGCTAATTGTAAATCATGATTAGCAAAAGTAAGCATATCATTCATTACAAAACGAATTACATCCATGGACGCATTTTGATAACCTTCAATATCATTTTCAAAAATAGCTTTTAGATATGGAATAACAATATTACTTGTTTTCCCTTCTTCATGAATTCGATTATCGATATAATTAAAAATTGCTTTTGTAATTCGATAATGAGAAAGAACCAGATTACCAAAATCGGTCATGATTGCAAAAGCAAATCGTTGTGAATTACACAAACGCCATATTGCATCTAATAACGGCTCTTTAACTGTGTTATAAAAACCATCTAAATGTTTAAATACATCTTTAATAATCAATCTAAAATAATATAAATGATATTGGTACTGGGTGTCTAAATACTTAGCTGTCATCCCATCCCATTCATATTCATAAAGTATTTTATCCAACAATAAACTGACTGAATCCATATATTTTTTATAATTACCATTACTTAATAACCGATCTAAGTATGGCATGAAAAATTCATAAAACTCATCAACAGTTTCCTGGTTAGTACCTCGATGATATTCTAAGTAATCAAGAATATTTCGATAATCTAATGGTTCTAACATGCTATTAGTATTTTTACTATTAATATAATGTTGGAATACATGACAATGTAAAATTGTTTTATATTTATTAAAATATAAAATCTGCTTTAAAGCATCTTTAGTAATATATTCTTGTTCCTGTTCGTGTAAATCTACAGAAAAAGTTGTTTTTACCTCATCACCAGAATAATCGACTGTTACAAAAACATTAATTTCACGAAATTGAATATCACGAATATAATAGTGAAACTTATGCTCAAATTTTTTAGTTTGAACACAACTATGACAACGGTATTTACCCTGATAATTACTTTGATGTTCTTCTAAATACTTATGAATACATTCACGCGCCATGAATTCACCTCCTATTTTAACTTTACTTATAATATATTTTACCACGTCTTGACTAACTTTAAAACCAATACACAAAAAAAATAAGTATCCAATTCTCGCTTAGATACTTATTACTTAATCTTCCCTTTTTTAAATACTGGCTGTTCAATAACATTTAAATTATGTCGCCAGGCAAATCTTTCTAATGCTTCAAAATCATCTTGATTAAAATGATCAGGACTATGTCCATCGATACCTAGAATCACTTTACAATCCATCTCACTTACAATATCAAAAAAATGTGAATTAGGGTAAGGATATAGTAACTCATCGTTAACACGACGATAACCGCGCCGAATTCCACCAGCATTTATCTCTAATGGAACATCTTTTTCCAAGGCTTTTTGACAAATTTCCCGGGTAATATTTTCACAAAACTCATCAAAATAGATTTTTCCGATCATAAATAAATCGGGATGAGCAATATATGTAAACAAATCAGTATCCAAGGCCTTTAAAACATTATCTTTATATGAAATTATTTCCTTATCACTAATCGCCGGTTTACCATAATATTTAGTTGCTACCGAATATTTATCAAAATGATTTCCTAGTATTAAATAATCAATTTCACCACTATCTAATAGCTCTTGATAATAATCTAAATATTCTTCAAAATACTCAGCTTCAAAACCTTGATAAATAGTAATCTGATCTTTATATTTTTTCTTTAGCTCTTTAACTTTTTCAATATGAATATCTTTTTTTGAATATGGTAATCGCATTGCTGGCCCATTTTTTAAAATTGATAGACAAGCTGATCCAAAAGAATGAAAATTACCAATTGTATAAGTAATCCCCTTTAATAAATGTTTTCGGTAATGTGGTAAAGGTACATGTTCACTAAAGCCTAAAACTTCAATCCCTTCATTAAGGGCTGAAATGACCATCTCTTCTTCATCACCAATAGCATGACCACATCGAAAAGTATGTGTATGATAATTAGTCTTCATCGTAAGATACCTCGTACAAATATAGACCTTGTGGTTTAGCTTTAAATAAACATTTTTTTTCACCTTTACTATCTAATAGCTCTTGTAATCGGGCTTGATCGATTCTTTTAGCTCCAACTTGAATTAACCCACCAACAATATGGCGAACCATATAACGTCTAAAACCATTACCGGTTAATATAAATTTAACGATACCATTTTCATTAGTAATATCAATTTTATAAATAGTTCTAATTGTATTACCATACTGGTCATAACTACAAAATGAGGCAAAATCATGTTCACCAATAAAGATTTTTGCCGCTTGCTGCATCAATTCAATATCTAAAGGACGTCCATACTGGTAAATATAATTTGTTTCAAATGGATTATACTCATTAGTACTTAATAAATAATGATATTCTTTTTTTACAGCACTATATCTACTATGAAAATCCTCTGAAACAAATTCAGTATCAGTAATATAGATATCGTTTGGTAAAAAATGATTAATAGCTCTTTTCCATTGCTTTTCTGGTAAATTGCTTGTTGTATCGAAATGAAAAACCTGCTTAACACCATGAACCTTAGCATCAGTTCTACCAGAACCATGAATAATTATTTTCTCTTTACAAATATTTTTCAACGCTTTTTGAATTTCACCTTGAACAGTTCTTAAATTATTTTGAACCTGAAAACCGTGAAATTTACTACCATCATAAGTAACAGTCGCTTTAACTCGTACCATTATAAAACAAAACTCATTGCAATTACAAAACCAGAAACAGCAATAGTTAAAACAAAAGCAACTGTATCACTAGTTTGCCATTTTAAAGACTTATAGCGAGTTCGTGGTGCTTCTGGATTATAATTACGACTTTCCATAGCATTAGCTAAATCTTCAGCGCGTTGAAAAGCAGAGATAAATAATGGAATAATTAAAGAAACAATTGCTTTAATCTTTTCTTTCATTGTTCCTTCATTAAAATCAACTCCACGACTAGCCTGAGCTTTCATAATTCTTTTAGCTTCATCTAGTAAATCGGGAATGAAACGCAAAGCAATAGATATCATCATTGCAAGTTCATGAGCTGGAAAACCAAAGCGTTTAAATGGTAATAACATACTTTCTATTCCCAATGTTAAATCTAAAGGCTTAGTTGAAGAAGTTAAAATAGTTGTAAGCGTAATAATTAAAATCAACCTTATAAATATATATGCTGATTGGATTAAAGCTCCTGAGTAAATATTAAATGAACCTATTGTTAAAACTATTTCTCCAGTATTAACTAAAAAGATATTAAACACCATTAAAAACAACATCATAAACAACATCGGCTTAATTGCTTTTAAAATATGTTTAATAGCAATATTTGATAACATTGCTACAAGTAAAACAAATACAGCTAAAATACCATAACCAATAAAACCAGCATCAAAAAAGACAGCAATTAAAAATATTAATAATGCTCCTATTTTTAAACGAGGATCAAGGCGATGGATAAGTGAATTTACTGGGATATATTTTCCAAAAGTCATACTATCCATTAAGCTCACCACCTATTGCCGCAACTAAATCTTCAATATTATTAATTGAAGTATCAATATTAAAACCACCTTGATTCAATTTAATAATAAAATCAGTAATAATTGGTAAATCGATTCCTAATCCATTTAAATATTCACTATCTTTAAATACGTTAGTCACTGTATCATGTTTTTCAACCTTACCATGATTCATAACTACTACTTCATCACAATATTGTAATACGTGATTCATATCATGAGTTACTAAAATTATTGTTTTACCCATATCATTAATCTTTTTAAATAAGCTCATCATTTCATTAGTACCTTGTGGATCCAATCCAGCTGTTGGCTCATCAAGAATTAAAATATCTGGATCCATGGCTAAGATCCCTGCTATAGCTACTCTTCTTTTTTGCCCTCCAGATAAATCAAATGGTGACTTTGATAAATAACTATCATCTAAACCAACTGTGTTTAATACCTGGCTAGCAATTCGTTTAGCTTCATTTTCGTCAACACCAAAATTTAATGGCCCAAACATAATATCTTTTTCAATTGTTTCTTCAAATAACTGATACTCAGGGAATTGAAAAACTAAACCAGCTTTTTTTCTAAGTGGTTTTAATTTGCTAGGTTTTTGAGTAGCAGTAATTAAATATTCTTCTACGTTAATGCTACCATTAGTAGGTAACAATAAAGCATTGATATGTTGTATCAAAGTACTCTTACCGCTTCCAGTTTGACCAATAATAGCAGTAAAACTTTGATCCTTAATATCCAAATTTACACCCTTTAAAGCATGATAAGAAAAAGGGGTATTGGGACTATAAATATGTTCTACTTCTTTGAATGTAACTGACATAATTCGTTAATCAATACCTCCTTTTTTAACGACATACTTGTTTTAATATTTATCTTTTCTAATCCTTTAGCTACTTTTAAAGCAAAAGGAATATCTAATTCTGATTTAATCAAGGAAGTCTCATCTTTAAGTATTTTATCAGGTTCACCTTGAGCAACTATTTTACCATCATTTAATATAATTACTTGATCTGCATTTTTAGCTTCTTCAATATCATGAGTAATTGAGATAATAGTAATGTCTTTTTCTTGATTTAATTCTTTAACTAGACTATTGATTTCACGACGCCCCATAGGATCAAGCATACTTGTGGCTTCGTCAAGAATAATTATACTAGGCGCCATAGCTAGAATTCCGGCAATTGCAACTCGCTGTTTTTGACCACCAGATAATTTTGTTGGTTCATGATCTAAAAAATCAAGCATTTTAACTTTGGCTGCATAATTATTAATTATTTCATCCATTTCTTCTTGAGGAACACAATTATTTTCTAAACCAAACGCAATATCATCTCTAACTGTCGCACCTATAAATTGATTATCTGGATTTTGAAAAACTATTCCGATATTATCACGAACTTTATATAGGTTTTCTAGAGTTAATTCAATACCATTAACAATAATTGTGCCACCTTTTTTTTCTAATAATCCAATCAATAATTTAGCAATTGTACTTTTTCCACTACCATTATGCCCTAATATTGCTACATAGTCACCTTTTTTTATATCAAAAGAAATATGATCTATTGTTTTTAAACCATCATCGTATTCGAAAAACAAATCTTTTATTTCAATGATTTTTTCCATTTGTCCACCACCTTGATTACATGTTTTTTACATTCTATTATTATTAGTTAACTTAGTCAAGTAAAAATAAAAAGACCCGAAGGTCTTTTATTATTAAATTAAAGTAATGATTGCCATTGGGGCATTATCACCTTTACGATTGTAAGTTTTTAAGATACGAGTGTATCCACCATTTACATCGCTATATTTAGGGGCAACTTCATCAAATAATTTTTGTACAGCTGTTTTTCCTGTTTCAGCATCAACTACATTATGTAATACAGCAGCAGCTTGACGTCTAGCGTGTAAGTCACCACGTTTACCTAAAGTAATTAATTCTTCAACTACTGAACGAACTTCTTTTGCTCTTGTTACTGTAGTTTCTAATTGTCCGTACATAATTACTTCTGTTGCAAGAGAACGTAACATTGATTTTCTAATATCAGAAGTACGTCCTAATTTTCTATTTCTAGCCATGAGATTAGCGCTCCTTCCTTAGTAATTGCGAATTAATCGATAGGTTTAAACCCTAACCCTAATTCAACTAATTTTTCTTTAACTTCTTTTAAAGATTTCTTACCTAAGTTTCTTACTTTGATCATATCATCTTCAGACTTAGCGGCAAGATCTTGAACAGTTTGAATACCTGCTCTTTTTAAACAATTATATGAACGAACTGATAAATCAAGTTCTTCGATTGTCATATCTAAAACTTTATTTGTTGTATCGCTTTGAGCTTCAGACATAACTTCCATGTTAACAGCCATATCAGTCAATTCAACAAACATATTTAAATGTTCCACCAAAATCTTTGCAGCTAGTGAGATAGCTTCATAAGGCTTTAAAGCCCCATTGGTTTCAATTTCTAAAGTTAATTGATCATATTTTGCACTTTCACCAACACGAGTTGGTTCAACTGCATAAGATACTCTTTCAATTGGCGAATAAATAGAATCAGTTGGAATAATACCAATTGTATTAATTTCTTGTTTATTTTGATCAGCACTTACATAACCACGGTCTTTTTTAGCATATAATTCCATATATAAGTGTGCCCCTTGAGCAACATGAGCGATTACCATATCATTAGAAATCATTGTTACTTCAGAAGGACATTGGATGTCAGCACCTGTTACAGTAGCAGGTCCTTCAACATCAATGATCATTGTTGCTGATTCATCACTATCCACATCAAATACAAGCTTTTTTAGACGTAAGATAATTGAGGTAACGTCTTCTACAACACCATCAACTGCCGAAAATTCATGAATTGCACCTTGTACTTTAATTGCATAAATTGCCGAACCAGGTAATGATGATAAAAGAACACGTCTTAAAGAGTTACCTAAAGTTGTCCCGAACCCTCTTTCTAAAGGTTCGATGACAAACTTACCATAATTATCTGTTTCATCATAATTAGCTATATTAAAATTTGCTTTTTCAAACTTTTGCATTTATTTTCCTCCTCACTAGGAATTACTATATTAGATCATGCAATAATTATCCGCGTGGACGTTTTGGTGGACGGCACCCGTTATGTGGAATTGGGGTAACGTCAGTAATAGAAGTTACTTCTAATCCCGCAGCTTGTAAAGCTCTAACTGCAGCTTCACGTCCTGGTCCTGGACCTTTAACGTTAACATCTACAGATTTCATACCATGATCCATTGATGCTTTAGCAGCAGCTTCTGAAGCCATTTGTGCTGCAAATGGAGTAGATTTACGAGAACCTTTGAAACCTAAAGCTCCAGCACTAGACCATGTAATTACATTACCATGTTCATCAGTAATAGTCACGATAGTGTTATTGAAAGTTGAATGAACATGTGCTACACCTTTTGCAATATTCTTTTTTACACGTCTTTTACCACGTGTTTGTCTAACTTTTGCCATCTTAATTCAACCTCCTATTTTATTTTTTCTTTCCTGCGATTGGTTTTGCTTTTCCCTTACGAGTACGAGCATTTGTTTTAGTTTTTTGACCACGAACAGGAAGTCCTCTACGATGACGGATTCCTCTGTAGCTTCCGATTTCCATTAAACGTTTAATGTTTAAAGCTACTTCACGACGAAGATCACCTTCAACTTTGATTGATTCGATTTCTTTTCTGATTTTACCGATTTCATCTTCTGTTAAATCTTTAACTCTGACATCTTCACTAATTCCAACATTTTTTAAGATTTTTTGAGCTGTTGGTTTACCGATACCATAGATATAAGTCAATGAGATAACCACTCGTTTATCACGAGGGATATCAACACCAGCAATACGAGCCATATAATTTCCTCCTAATTAACCTTGTCTTTGTTTATGTTTAGGGTTTTCGCAAATAACCATTACGCGCCCTTTTCTTTTAATTACTCTGCATTTATCACAGATTGGTTTTACAGATGCTCTAACTTTCATCTTGTTTACCTCCTTTGGGAAGATTTAAGTTTTATTTATGTCTAAATGTAATTCGCCCACGTGTTAAATCATATGGAGAAATTTCAACCGTAACCCTGTCCCCCGGTAAAATGCGAATGTAATGCATACGGATTTTACCAGAAACGTGAGCAAGGATTTCTACTCCATTTTCTAACGCTACTTTAAACATCGCGTTTGGTAATGTTTCAAGTACCGTTGCTTCTACTTCAAGAACATCATCTTTCTTTGCCATTGATTTCAACTCCCTTTAATTAAAGTTTTGTCAAGATTTCATAACCATCGTCAGTTATGACAATAGTATGTTCATAATGAGCCGCTAATGAGCGGTCTTTTGTTACAACTGTCCATTCATCTTGCATTACCTCTGTTTCACATCCACCAAGATGTGCCATTGGTTCAATTGCAAGTGCCATACCAGCTTTAAGTCTAGGTCCACGTCCTGGTTTACCATAATTTGGTACACTTGGATCTTCGTGAACTGCTGTTCCAATTCCATGTCCTGTATAATCACGTGGTGTTGAACAGCCATGATCTTCTAAATATACTTGTATAGCGTGAGAAATGTCTGATAAACGATTACCTGGTTTAACTTGTTTTAGTCCTTCATATAATGAAGCTTCACATACTTCCATTAAATGTTTAGCTTCATCACTAATTTGACCTACTGCGTAGGTCCACGCACTATCACCATGATATCCTTTAAAGCAAGCCCCTACATCAACTGAAATAATATCGCCATCTTTTAAAACACGATCACTTGGAATTCCATGTACAACTACTTCATTAATTGAAGTGCAAACACTATTAGGAAATCCATAAAGATGCAGAAATGAAGGAGTTGCATTATTTTCACGAATTACTTTTTCACAGATTTCATCAATCTCTTTAGTAGTAATACCAGGTACAATCACTTCTTTTAATTTTTGATGTACTAACGCAACAATTCTTCCTGCTTCTTTCATCAGTTCAATTTCTCGATGATCTTTAGTAACAATCATTATTTGGCCTCCAGGCTAGCTTTGATATCCTTAAAGACGTCTTCCATAGATTGATCACCGTTAATATTAATGATTTGTCCTTTCATTGTATAATAATCAATTAATGGACTAGTTTGTTTTTCATAAGTATCAAGTCTGACTTTAACAGCTTCTTCGCTTTCATCAGGACGTTGATATAATTCACCACCACAATTATCACAAATACCTTCTTGTTTAGGTGGGTTATATTCAATATGATAACTTGCACCACATTCTTTACAAGTTCTTCTTCCAGAAAGTCTTGGAATTAAACGATCAAGTTCAATTTCTAAATTAATTACAGCATCGATTGTAAATTCAAATTCTTTAGCAATACTTTCTAATTCACGAGCTTGAATAATAGTACGTGGGAATCCATCAAGGATGAATCCATTTGGAAATTCATTTTCTTGTAAATATTCCCTAACCATTTGAATAGTATAATCATCAGGAACTAGATGCCCAAATTGCATAAAATATTTAGCAATCACACCATATTTCGTTTGTTCTTTAAGTGCTTTTCTAAATATATCTCCAGTTGAAATATGTGTTAATCCATATTCTTTAACTAAATTTGCCGCTTGAGTCCCTTTTCCTGCACCAGGAGGTCCCATTAAAATAATGTTCATAATCTACGCCTTCTTTCTTATTATACTATCTACGAATATAACCATGATATTCTTTTCTTGTAATGTATGTTTTAATTTGTTTAACCGTCTCTAACGCAACACCAGTTACGATAATTAACCCGGTACCTCCAAGCGAAAGTGAGGCATTTTCAGTTTGCGTCCAGAGAACTGGCGTAATAATTGGAATCGCTGCAATGATACATAATGATAAAGATCCAACAACAGTAATTCTATTTAATACTGTTTTAATATATACCATTGTATCAGTCCCAGTTCTAACTCCAGGAATTGAGCCACCATTTTTCTTCAAATCTTTACTAATTTGTTCAGCATCAATTTGTAAGTTAGAATAGAAAAATGTAAATCCGATAATCATCAAGATATATAAGATAAATCCTACCGGTTCTTGATAATTAAATATTGTATTTATCCAATTTGTCACATCACTTGTTTCCATAAAACTTACTATAGTTCTAGGCGCTGCCAACACTGATGCGGCAAAGATTACAGGAATAACTCCTGAACTATTAATCTTAATTGGCATATGTGTTTGATCTTTAGTACGCATTGTTGTATTAGAACTTGTTGCATAAATAATTGGAATTTTTCTAACTGCACCTTCATTAAATACAACGAAGATAACGATAGATAAATATACAACAACAAATAATACATACCAGGCAATACCTAATGCAATATCACCAGCGTTACCAGTTAAATCAACTAAATTATTAAATGTTGTTATAAAACTATTTGGTAAACTAGAGACAATACCTGTAAAAATTAATAATGATACACCATTACCAATTCCACGATTAGTAATTTGATCACCTAACCATACAGCTAACATACTTCCAGCCATCATTATTAAAACGACATAGATATAAGTCCAGATACTTGAATCTGTTAAAATACCATAGCCATTATCAAATGCGTAAGTTAATACACCACCTTGTAATGCTGCTAAAAATAATGTTACAAATCTAGTCACGCGGTCTTTTTTCTTTTTACCTGTATTACCTTCTTTACGCCAGCGAGTTAGAGCAGGAATAACATCCATAGACAATAACTCGATGATGATTGAAGCAGTAATATAAGGTGAAACTCCTAGTGAAAACAAAGAGAAAGTTTCTAATGTTCCCCCACCAAGAAGATTCATTATTCCGAAAATTCCATTTGTAGCATCACTTGAACTTAAAGCTCCTGTAGTAACACTAGGAATAGTAATAGCTGCACCTAAACGGTATACAAATAGAATACCTAAAGTGAAAATTATTTTTTGTCTTAATTCACCTTTTTTGAAAACATTTTTTAAAAATGTAATCATTTTAGATCACCTCAGTTTTTCCACCTGCAGCTTCAATTGCGGCAACAGCTGATTTAGAAAATTTATGAGCTTTAACAGTAATTGCTTTTTCTAATTTTCCGTTACCTAAAATTTTAACACCATCTAATTCTTTTTTAATTAATCCAGCTTCTTTTAAATCTGTAGGGCTAACTGTTGACCCATCTTCGAATTTATTTAATTGTTCTAAGTTAACAATTGCATATTCTAACCGGTTAAAGTTAGTAAATCCACGTTTTGGCAAACGCATGAATAATGGAGTTTGTCCACCTTCAAATCCTGGTTTCTTTCCACCACCAGATCTTGCACCTTGACCTTTTTGACCACGGCTAGAAGTTTTACCAGTACCAGAACTAGTTCCACGTCCAACACGTTTTCTTGCTTTACGTGCACCTTCAGTGTATTTTAATTCATGTAATTTCATTAGTTTACACCTCCCTATTTTTCTTCTACTGTAACTAGGTGTTCAACAACCTTAATCATTCCTTGAATAGATTCGTTGTATTCTTTTTCAACTGTTTTATTAATTTTTGTTAAACCTAACGCTTTAAGAGTAGCCCGTTGTTTTGGTAAACGACCAATAGGACTTTTTTTAAGCGTAATCATAACTGTTTTTGCCATTATTTACGCCCTCCTATCCGAAAATTTCTTCTACTTTTTTATCTCTTAATTCAGCAACTTGGTTAACAGTTTTTAATGAAGCTAAACCTTCCATTGTAGCTCTAACCATGTTAATTGGAGTTCTTGAACCAATACATTTTGATAAAATGTCTGTATATCCAGCTAACTCAACAACCGCACGAACAGGACCACCTGCGATGATTCCAGTACCTTGGCTAGCAGGTTTAATAAATACTTTACCTGATCCATAAATACCAGTTACTTCATGAGGAATAGTTCCATGAACGAAAGGTACATTGATAATATTTCTTTTTGCATTTTCAGACGCTTTTCTAATTGCATCAGGTACTTCGTTAGCTTTACCAGTACCGAATCCAACACGTCCTTTTCTATCACCAACAACAACTAATGCAGCAAAACGGAATTTACGTCCCCCTTTTACTACTTTAGTAACACGGTTAATTGTAACAACACGTTCTTCAAATTCTTTTTCTTCTCTTCTAGGTCCATTATTGCGTTGACCTCTTCTTGGTCCGTTATTTCTTGGTCCATTATTTCTTGGTTTACGTTGTTCCATGTTGACCTCCTTCTAGAATTCTAATCCCGCTTCTCTAGCTGCATCTGCTAGAGCTTTTACACGACCATGGTAAACATATCCACCACGATCAAATACTACTTTTTTAATATTTTTAGCTAAAGCTGCTTCGCCAATAGCTTTTCCTACTGCAGTTGCAGCAGCGATGTTAGAACCGTTTTCTAATTTCATATTAACACTAGATGCACTAGCTAAAGTTACACCATTAACATCATCAATAATTTGCGCATGAATATGAGCATTTGAACGGAACACATTTAAACGTGGACATTCAGGAGTTCCACTGATTTTAGCACGAACTCTAGCATGTCTTTTTAAACGAACATCATTACGTGATTGTAATTTTGACATCTTAATTTGCTCCTTTCACAACTACTTCTTACCAGCAGTTTTTCCTTCTTTTCTGATGATTCTTTCATCACTATATCTAATACCTTTACCTTTATATGGTTCAGGTTTTTTAACTTCTCTAATTTGAGCAGCAACATGACCTACACGTTCTTTAGAGATTCCAGATACGATGATTTTAGTATTAGATGGAGTTTCAATTTTAACTCCTTCTTCACCTTTAACTTCAACTGGATGAGAGAATCCTACATTTAATACTAATGTATCTCCCTTCATTTGTCCACGGTATCCGATCCCAACGATTTCAAGTTCTTTTTTGAAACCATTATGAACTCCTTCAATCATGTTTGCAAGTAATGCTCTTGTTGTACCATGTAATTGTTTGTGAGTTTTTTGTTCACTACTTCTACTAACAGTAATTACATTATCTTCATTTTTAATTGTAATTACTGGTGAAAATTGTCTTACTAAAGTCCCTTTTGCTCCTGTAACAGTCACTGTGTTATCCGCAGCGATATCAACTGTAACTCCTTCAGGTACATTAATAATTTTATTACCGACACGAGACATCAGTTTGCACCTCCTGAATTGTTATTTTTAATTACCAAATATATGCTAGAACCTCTCCACCAACTTTTTTAGCACGAGCTTCTTTGTCAGTCATTAACCCTTGAGAAGTTGATAAGATTACGATTCCTAATCCATTTAATACTTTAGGAATTTCGTCTACTTTAGCATATACGCGTAACCCTGGTTTAGAAATTCTTTTTAAATCAGTGATTACTCTATCATTTCCTCTATATTTTAAAGAAATATTAATATTTTGAATTGGGGCTTCTCCCTCAACTGTATATCCATTAATGAATCCTTCGTTTTTCAAAATTTCAGCAATTCCAACTTTTAATTTTGATGCAGGCACCATTACGTTATCGTGATGTTGTCTGTTTGCATTACGGATTCTTGTTAACATATCTGCAATTGGATCTGTCATGACCATTTGCTAATCCTCCTTCCATCTGGATAAAATTTATTACCAGCTTGATTTTTTTACACCTGGAATTTCACCTTTGTATGCTAATTCGCGGAAGCAAATTCTACAAAGTCTAAATTTTCTAATAACTGAATGTGGTCTTCCACAACGTTCACAACGTGTGTATTCACGCACTTTGTATTTTTGAGGACGTTGTTGTTTCACCTTCATTGATGTTTTAGCCATATTTTTGCGGGTCCTCCTTCTTATTTCTTGAATGGCATTCCTAATTGAGCTAATAATTCATGACCTTCTTCGTCAGTTTTAGCTGTAGTTACGAATACGATATCCATTCCTCTTAACTTATTTACTTTATCAAAATTGATTTCAGGGAAAATTAATTGTTCTTTAACACCTAATGTATAATTTCCTCTTCCATCAAATGAGTTATTGGAAACACCTCTAAAATCTCTTACTCGTGGTAATGAGATATTGATTAATTTATCTAAAAATTCATACATTCTTTCACCACGTAAAGTTACTTTACACCCGATTGGCATACCTTCACGTAATTTGAATCCAGCGATAGATTTTTTTGCTCTTGTAATAATTGGTTTTTGCCCAGAAATTAATGTTAATTCATTAACTGCTTCATCTAATAATTTTGAATTAGATACAGCATCACCAACCCCGATGTTGATTACGATTTTTTCAATTTTTGGAGCTTGCATTCTTGAAGAATAATTGAATTTTTCCATCATTGATTTTACTACATCGTTTTGATAACGTTCCATTAAACGGTTCATTCTATATCCTCCTTCCAACTATTTTTTCTTTTTCTTTTTATCTACTTCAGCTCCAGTTTTTCTGTTAACTCGAACTTTTACTTTTTTACCATCTTCTTCGATGAATTTATATCCAAGTTTAACTGGCGCTTTTGTTTTAGAATCATAGAATGCAACATTAGAAACATGAATAGGTGCTTCTCTTGTTACAATTCCACCTTCAGGATCTGCTTGTGAAGGTTTGATATGTTTAGTTACCATATTAACACCTTCAACGATTACTTTGTCTTGTTTTGCAAGAACTTGTAACACTTCACCTTGTTTTCCTTTATCTTTACCTGCAATAACTTCTACAGTATCACCTACACGGATTTTCATGTTTAAGTTCCTCCTATAATACTTCTGGAGCTAATGATACGATTTTCATGAAATCTGCATCTCTTAACTCTCTTGCAACTGGTCCGAAGATACGAGTTCCTCTTGGAGATTTATCGTCTCTTATAATTACACAAGCGTTATCATCGAATTTGATATAAGAACCGTTTTCTCTACCAACTCCATATCTAGTTCTTACGATAACTGCTTTTACTACTTCACCTTTTTTTACTGTTCCACCTGGAGTGGCTTGTTTAACTGTAGCAACAACAATATCACCGATGTTACTAAATTTACGATTAGATCCACCTAAATTACGGATTACTAATACTTCTTTAGCACCAGTATTGTCAGCGACTTTAAGTCTACTTTCGTTTTGGATCATTTATGGTTACCTCCTTTTAGAGTTTTATTTTAATTAAACTGTTTCTGCTTTTTTAACAATTTCCACTAAACGGAAACGTTTTGTTGCAGATAATGGTCTAGTTGACATGATTTTTACAGTGTCACCTACGCTAGCAATATTGTTTTCATCATGTGCATGGAATTTTGTAGATGATTTCATACGTTTTCCATATAATTTATGTTTAACATGAGTTTCTACTAGCACTGTAATAGTTTTATCCATTTTAGTAGATACAACTGTACCTGTATACGTTTTACGATTATTTCTTTCCATTGTATCTCCTCCTATTGGTTCAATTCTCTTTCTCTAATAATTGTTTTAATTCTAGCGATAGATTTACGAACCGTTCTAATACGTGCTGTGTTTTCTAACTGTCCAGTAGCTTGTTGGAAACGAAGTCCAAAAAGCTCTTTTTTGTATTCTTCTACTTTATCTAATAAAGTAGCGTTATCTAATTCTCTCATTTCTTGAACTGTCATAACTATTCACCCTTTCCAATGATTTTACATTTAATAGGTAATTTATGAGATGCCAGTCTTAAAGCTTCTCTTGCAAGTTCTTCATCAACACCTGCAACTTCGAAAAGAACACGTCCAGTTTTAACAACTGCTACCCATTCTTCTGGAGAACCTTTCCCAGATCCCATACGTACTTCTAATGGTTTTTTAGTTTTAGCTAAATGAGGGAAAATTCTAATCCACAATTGTCCACCACGGTTCATACGACGATTGATAGCAACACGGGCTGCTTCAATTTGACGAGATGTAATCCAAGCACCTTCAGCTGCTTGTAAACCAAATTCACCAAATGATACTTTAGTTCCACCTTTAGCTTTACCTTCATATTTAATTCGATGAGGTCTTCTATATTTTGTTCTTTTAGGCATTAACATGATTATTTAACCTCCTTCTTCTTTTCAGGAAGGATTTCACCCTTACAAATCCAAACTTTAACTCCTAACTTACCGTAAGTAGTGTCTGCTTCAGCAGTAGCATAATCGATATCGGCTCTTAAAGTATGAAGAGGGACATTTCCTTCAGAATAACCTTCAGCACGAGCCATATCAGCTCCTCCTAAACGTCCTGAAACACTAGTTTTAATTCCTTTAGCTCCAGCTCTCATTGCTCTTTGAATAGCACGTTTTTGAACTGTTCTAAAAGAAGCACGATTTTCTAATTGTTCAGCAATGTTGTTTGCAACTAATTGAGCAACAACATCTGGGTTTTTGATTTCAACGATATTGATAAACACTTGTTTATCTTTTACCATTTTGCTTACTTCTTTTCTTAATTTATCAACAGATTCACCATCTTTACCAATTACAACACCAGGTCTTGATGTATGTACGAAGATAGTAACTCTTTTTTTAGATCTTTCAATTTCTACTCTAGCTACAGATGCAGTCTTAAGTTTCTTTAAAATGTAATCACGAATTTTGATATCTTCATGTAACAAATTAGCAAAATCTTGCTTGTTAGCATACCATCTTGAATCCCAATCACGATTGATTCCAACACGTAAACCAACTGGACTTACTTTTTGACCCATTATGTAACCTCCTATCTTTCTTCTACCACACAAGTGATGTGGCTAGTTCTTTTTAAAATTCTTGTTCCGCTACCTTTAGCTCTAGCAGCGAATCTTTTTAATGTAGGACCTTCGTCTACATAGATTTCTTTAATATATAATTTTTCTGCTTCAGCGCCTTCGTTATAAACAGCGTTTTGAGCAGCAGATTTAATTACTTTAATGATTGCAGGAGTTGCACTTTTATTTACATATTCTAACATACCAAGTGCTTCTTTAACTTGCTTACCTCTTACTAAGTCAACAACTAAACGAGCTTTTTGAGGTGAAACACGAATCATTTTAGCTTGTGCTCTTGCTTCCATGTTTTAAAATCTCCTCTCTTTATTTTCCAGCTTTCTTATCATCAGATCCATGACCATGATAAGTTCTTGTTGGAGCGAATTCTCCTAATTTATGTCCGACCATATCTTCAGTTACATAAACTGGGATATGTTCTCTTCCGTTATACACAGCAAATGTGTGCTCAATAAATTGAGGGAAGATTGTTGAACGTCTAGACCAAGTTTTAATAACTTCTTTTTTTCCTGATGCATTTAATGCTTCAACTTTTTTCATTAAATGGTCATCTACGAATGGTCCCTTTTTTAAACTACGTGCCATTATTTCTTCCTCCTCTTATTATTTAGAATTTCTACGACGAACAATTAATTTGTTAGACGCTTTTTTAGTTTTTCTAGTTTTAACACCCATAGCTTTTTTACCCCAAGGTGTCATTGGTGCTTTACGTCCGATTGAAGTTCTACCTTCACCACCACCATGAGGGTGATCATTAGGGTTCATTACAGAACCACGTACTGTAGGACGAACACCTTTCCATCTCATACGACCAGCTTTTCCGTAATTTACTAAGCCATGATCTTCGTTTCCAACAACACCAACTGTTGCTCTACATACACCTAATAATTTACGAACTTCACCAGAAGCAAGTCTTACAGTTACATATTTGTCTTCTTTACCTAAAATTTGAGCAGACACACCAGCAGAACGTGCGATTTGTCCACCTTTACCTGGTTGCATTTCAATGTTATGGATTACTGTACCTTCAGGCATGTTAGCCATTGGTAAAGCATTTCCTACTTTGATATCGGCATGTTCACCAGATACGATTTTATTTCCAACTTCTAACCCTTTTGGAGCTAAGATATATCTTTTTTCACCATCTGCATAATTAATTAATGCGATGTTTGCTGATCTATTTGGATCATATTCGATAGTTGCTACTGTACCAACGATATCATCTTTATTACGTTTGAAGTCAATGATACGATATTTACGTTTATGACCTCCACCGTGATGACGAGTTGTAATAACACCTTGATTATTACGTCCACCGTTTTTACCAACTTTTGCAACTAAAGATTTTTCAGGTTTTTTTGCTGTAATTTCTTCAAATGTTAATGAAGTCATATTACGACGACCATTAGTCACCGGTTTATATGCTTTAATTGGCATCTTTAGTTTCCTCCTAATTTATCTGGAATCATATATTCCAATATTTTCATTTATTATTCTTCACCGAAATAATTAATTGATTCACCTTCAGCTAACTTAACGATAGCTTTTCTTCTACGGTTTGTTTTACCTTCGTAACGACCCATTCTTTTTTTCTTAGGTTTTACATTCATAACATTAACACTTTCAACTTTTACACCAAACATAGCTTCAACTGCTTGTTTAATTTCAATTTTGTTAGCATTAACATCAACATCGAATGTATATTTATTTTCTTCTGCGCTTAGAGTCATTGATTTTTCAGTAAGTACTGGTTTTTTTAATACATCTGTAATGTGTGCCATTATCCTAGTACCTCCTCAACAGATTTGATAGCAGCTTCAGTCATGATTAACTTATTGCTGTTTAAAACGTCATATACATTTACGCGTCTTGCATCTAATAATTTAACACCTGGGATGTTGTTTGCACTTCTTGCAACTGTTTCATCAATTTCATCCATAACGATTAATGTTTTTGCAGGTGCTTCTAAATTTGATAATACTTTCACCATTTCTTTTGTTTTTGGTGCATCAAATTTGATTGTATCTAATGCCATGAATTCATTATCAATGATTTTTGTTGATAAAGCAGATCTAAGTGCTAAACGACCAACTTTACGATTGATTTTGAATTTATAGCTTCTAGGTGTTGGACCAAATACAACTCCTCCGCCACGCCATTGTGGTGCTCTGATTGATCCTTGTCTAGCTCTACCTGTACCTTTTTGACGCCATGGTTTCTTTCCACCACCGCTTACTTCAGTACGGTTTTTTACTTTATGAGTACCTTGTCTTAAAGACGCTCTTTGTAATAAGACCATATCGAAGATTGCTTGATTATTTGGTTCGATTCCAAATACTGCTTCATTTAATTCTAGGTCTTTTACTTCAGCACCTTCTTGGTTATATACTTTAACTTTAAGCATATTAAATCCTCCTTCCTAAATTATTCAGCTGCTTCAACTGGAGTTTCAGTTGTAACATCTGCTTCTGCAACTTCTGGTGTATAATCAACTAATTCATATACATCATTAACTTTACCGTTACCTTTGATTGCAGATTTAACGATTACTAATCCTTTTTTAGGTCCAGGAACAGAACCTTTGATTAATAATAAATTATTTGTTGTATCAACAGCTACAATTTCTAAGTTTTGTACTGTTCTAGTTACATGTCCCATTTGCCCTGGTAATTTTTTACCTGGAGCAATTCTATTTGGAGCGATTGGACCCATTGAACCAACAATTCTGTGCGCTCCAGAACCATGTCCTTTAGGACCAATATGTTGTCCATGTCTTTTGATTACACCTTGATATCCTTTACCTTTTGAAGTACCAGTTACGTCTACTACTTCTCCAGCAGCGAAGGTATCAACACTAATTTTATCTCCAACTTCATAACTCATCATTTCGTCAAAACGAAATTCTTTAATGAAGCGCTTAGGAGCTGTATTAGCTTTCTTAACAATACCTAATTCAGCTTTATTAGCTAATTTTTCTCTCTTGTCTTCAAAACCAACTTGAACTGCATCATATCCATCAGTAGCAACTGTTTTCTTTTGTAATACTACGTTTGGAGTAGCTTCAACTACAGTTACAGGAATTAATACACCATCAGTTGTAAAGACTTGAGTCATTCCGATCTTACGACCTAAGATTCCTTTCATGAGTTACACCTTTACCTTTCTTATAATTTGATTTCAATGTCTACACCACTTGGTAATTCTAATCTTGTTAGAATATCAACTGTTTCTTGTGTAGGGTTCACAATGTCGATTAAACGTTTGTGAGTTCTAATTTCGAATTGTTCACGAGAATCTTTATACTTATGAACTGCTCTTAAGATTGTATAAACTTCTCTTTCTGTTGGTAGTGGTACTGGACCAACTACTTGAGCTCCAGATTTCTTAGCAGCACCGATAATTTTTTCTGCTGAGTTATCTAGAATTTTGTGATCAAATGATTTTAATCTGATTCTAATTTTGTTATTTGCCATGATTTTTTCTCCTTTCAATTTATAGGATGTGAGTTACTCGATGCAAATTCCCTGAAACATGCCGTTTCATGACAACGCCTTTCGGTGTTTCAGCAACCTTGCACTTCTTTGCAACGTCAACGGTTGTATTTTAGCAAAAAAAAGCCTTTATTGCAAGGCTTTTTTTAATTTATTTATAAAAATATTTCGACAAAATTTACAAGCAATTAATATATGTAAATACAACCATTTTTTCATAAAAAAGTGACAATTTATCATTACATAAATACATCGTATTCAATGATAAAATAATATATCCCCAGGATCCTTTATCCTAGCTAAAAAGAATCTTTAAGCTGATAAAACACTAGCAAAAGACATAGATGAATATAGTGTAAAAAGTATTATAAAATCTGACGTGATTACATTGTATATAATCTTTAAAATTTTATCAAATCTCTGTTTTTCATTTTTGTTATAAAGTAATTGTCTGACTATCTGTTGTCTAATTATTAATTAAAGCTGTTATACAAGCAAATTACTAGACCGTCCTTTTAATAGAGGACCTATTATAGAATGTAAGACCAAAAATCTATTTGTAAGAACTGGAATCATAAAATCCAGCTTCATATAAGAATACTAACCCACCATTATTGCAACACTAAACAAACTCAAACTATATAGCTCCATATTCTTAGACAACTATAAAAAATTTGCGCATCAGTTTTTTATATCATCATTCTATTTAACAAAACAGTTCTTTTAATAAATGAATTTAAAAAGCAATACTATAGTTGATCTTATAAGATCTAGAAATCAAAAAAAGACTTTAGACTAGTTCTTTCATATTTTAAAAAAAGAAAAAGAAGCTGTTGAATTTATATGCACCAATATGAGTTATACATTTAAATCTATTTTACAGCCATATTTTCCGCACTCAACGCTTCTTATCGATCATTTTCACGTAATAATATATATCAATGATCAATTAAATAATATACCAACAAAAAACATACGTAAATAGTTTAATGATAAAGCATCTTTAAAATATGATAATTTGAAGAGTAAAATAAAAAGAGGATGATGTAATCAGATAACACTATCCTCATAGAATTTAATAATAAAAAAGAAGAACCGGCAGCTAGCTATTGTTGCACGTAAGTACTATCGTCGCCGTTATGATGCTTAACTTCTGTGTTCGGAATGGGTACAGGTGTGTCCATCATGCTATCGCCACCAGATCTTCTTTTTTTCAAGTGTCTTTTTCAAGATCACTCAAAACTAGATAATAGCAAAGCTCTTCGTCTCTTTCAAGTTTCTACCGCTTCTGGTCAAGTCTTCGACCTATTAGTATCAGTCCGCTGAACATGTCACCATGCTTGCACTCCTGACCTATCTACCTTATCGTCTTTAAGGGGTCTTATATACTTTCGTATTGGGAAGTCTCATCTTGAAGTGGGTTTCACACTTAGATGCCTTCAGCGTTTATCCCTTCCATATTTAGCTACCCAGCTGTGCCACTGGCGTGACAACTGGTCCACCATTGATATGTCCATCCCGGTCCTCTCGTACTAAGGACAGCTCTTCTCAAACTTCCTGCGCCCACGACAGATAGGGACCGAACTGTCTCACGACGTTCTGAACCCAGCTCGCGTACCGCTTTAATGGGCGAACAGCCCAACCCTTGGAACCGACTTCAGCTCCAGGATGCGATGAGCCGACATCGAGGTGCCAAACCTCCCCGTCGATGTGAACTCTTGGGGGAGATCAGCCTGTTATCCCCAGGGTAGCTTTTATCCGTTGAGCGACGGCCTTTCCATTCAGCACCGCCGGATCACTAAGCCCGACTTTCGTCCCTGCTCGACTTGTGGGTCTCGCAGTCAAACACCCTTTTGCCTTTGCACTCTGCGCTTGGTTTCCATCCAAGCTGAGGGTATCTTTGGGCGCCTCCGTTACTCTTTGGGAGGCGACCGCCCCAGTCAAACTGCCCACCTGACACTGTCCCGTCACCAGTTCCATGGCATCCGGTTAGAACTCCAATACACAAAGGGTAGTATCCCAACAGCGACTCCTCACACACTGGCGTGCATGTCTCTCAGTCTCCTACCTATCCTGTACATCCTGCATCAAAGTCCAATATCAGGCTGCAGTAAAGCTCCATGGGGTCTTTCCGTCTAGTCGCGGGTAACCTGCATCTTCACAGGTACTAAGACTTCACCGAGTCTACAGCTGAGACAGCGCCCAAATCGTTACGCCTTTCGTGCGGGTCAGAACTTACCTGACAAGGAATTTCGCTACCTTAGGACCGTTATAGTTACGGCCGCCGTTTACTGGGGCTTCAATTCTGTGCTTCGCTTGCGCTGACACTTCCTCTTAACCTTCCAGCACCGGGCAGGCGTCACCCCATATACGTCGTCTTTCGACTTAGCATAGAGCTGTGTTTTTGGTAAACAGTCGCTTGGGCCGTTTCACTGCGGCTCATATCTCTATGAGCACTCCTTCTCCCTAAGTTACGGAGTCATTTTGCAGAGTTCCTTAGCTATAGTTCTCTCGCTCACCTTAGGATTCTCTCCTCACCCATGTGTGTCCATTTTCGGTACGGGTTACTGTATGATTGGCACTAGAAGCTTTTCTTGGAAGCTGGCTTCAATGACTTCTGTACTTGCCGCAGCTTTCCATACGCATCACGCCTTCGCCTTTATGACAGCCGGATTTGCCTGGCTGTCAGCTACCTCGCTTGCACCTGCTTTTCCAGCAGCAGGATCACCTAGCCTTCTCCGTCACTCCTTCATTCATACCGTAAGTACAGGAATATCCACCTGTTGTCCATCGGCTACGCCTCTCGGCCTCGCCTTAGGTCCCGACTTACCCAGAGCGGACGAACCTTCCTCTGGAAACCTTGGGTTTTCGGTGCGTGGGATTCTCACCCACGTTCCGCTACTCACACCGGCATTCTCTCTTCTATACGCTCCAGCGCTCCTTCCGGTACGCCTTCGCCGCATATAGAACGCTCCCCTACCACTTGCTTGCGCAAATCCATAGCTTCGGTAATATACTTAGCCCCGGTAAATTATCGGCGCAGAGTCATTCGACTAGTGAGCTGTTACGCACTCTTTAAAGGATGGCTGCTTCTGAGCCAACCTCCTAGTTGTCTCGACATCTCCACATCCTTTTCCACTTAGTATATATTTTGGGACCTTAGCTGATGGTCTGGGCTGTTTCCCTCTTGACACTGGACCTTATCACCCACTGTCTGACTGCCGAGGATGTTTATGTGTCATTCGGAGTTTGATTATATTCAGTACCCCGGGATGGGGCCATCACATATTCAGTGCTCTACCTTCACATCACTTGCCTCGACGCTAGCCCTAAAGCTATTTCGGGGAGAACCAGCTATCTCCGGGTTCGATTGGAATTTCACCCCTAGCCACAGCTCATCCGCCAACGTTTCAACGGGGGTCGGTTCGGTCCTCCATCGGGTTTTACCCCAACTTCAACCTGGCCATGGCTAGATCACCCGGTTTCGGGTCTACGACATGCAACTTTCGCCCTCTTAAGACTCGCTTTCGCTTCGGCTCCGCATATCCTGCTTAACCTCGCTCCATATCGTAACTCGCCGGTTCATTCTACAAAAGGCACGCTATCACCCTTTAACGGGCTCTAACTTCTTGTAGGCATATGGTTTCAGGTTCTATTTCACTCCCCTCCCGGGGTTCTTTTCACCTTTCCCTCACGGTACTGGTTCACTATCGGTCACAGAGTAGTATTTAGCCTTGCCAGATGGTCCTGGCTGTTTCCGACAGGATTCCTCGTGTCCCGCCGTACTCAGGTACTGTCTCGGACTTCCTCACTATTTCGGCTACGGGGCTGTCACCCTGTTTCGCCGGACTTCCCATTCCGTTCGCCTATAATGTCTTCTTGCCCTTTTTTGACAGCCCTACTACCCCGGCTCTTGCCGGTTTGGGCTCTTCCCCTTTCGCTCGCCGCTACTTAGGGAATCATTTCTTTATTTTCTCTTCCTTCAGGTACTTAGATGTTTCAGTTCCCTGAGTCTCGCCTCTCTGGAGCTATCTATTCACTCCAGGATACCCGGTCTCTATCCCGGGTGGGTTCCCCCATTCGGATATCGACGGCTCTTGGCATGCTTACTGCTCCCCGTCGCATTTCGCTGTTTGCTGCGTCCTTCTTCGCCTCTCTGTGCCTAGGCATCCGCCATACGCCCTTTCTTACTTTACCTTCTTCGGTGTCGCTTGATCACTTTCTATCTTCAACTTCTTCTCGTTGTTTCTTAGTTTTCTTCGACTTTCTTAGAAAGACCTTGATATCTCTTTATCTCGATCTTCTCTCTTTCGCTTTTCTATTATCCAGTTTTCAATGATCTCTTCCTGAGTTTCCCTCAATAAGGTCCACTCAAAACTAAACAGAATCTCCACACTTGCTTTCTCCTTAGAAAGGAGGTGATCCATCCCCACGTTCCCGTAGGGATACCTTGTTACGACTTCACCCCAATCATCAATCCCACCTTAGACAGCTCCTCCCTTTCGGTTAGGCCACCGGCTTCGGGTGTTATCAACTCTCGTGGTGTGACGGGCGGTGTGTACAAGGCCCGAGAACGTATTCACCGCGACATTCTGATTCGCGATTACTAGCGATTCCATCTTCATGCACTCGAGTTGCAGAGTGCAATCCGAACTGAGAACGGGTTTCTGGGTTTCGCTCCGCCTCGCGGCTTCGCTTCCCTCTGATCCGTCCATTGTAGCACGTGTGTAGCCCAGGTCATAAGGGGCATGATGATTTGACGTCATCCCCGCCTTCCTCCGGCTTGTCACCGGCAGTCTCGCTAGAGTCCCCAACTTAATGATGGCAACTAGCAACAGGGGTTGCGCTCGTTGCGGGACTTAACCCAACATCTCACGACACGAGCTGACGACAACCATGCACCACCTGTCTCGGATATATCTATCTCTCCATCTCTGGAGCCTTTATCCGGATGTCAAGACCTGGTAAGGTTCTTCGCGTTGCTTCGAATTAAACCACATGCTCCACCGCTTGTGCGGGCCCCCGTCAATTCCTTTGAGTTTCATTCTTGCGAACGTACTACTCAGGCGGAGTACTTACTGCGTTAACTGCAGCACTGGGATCTGACTCCCAACACTTAGTACTCATCGTTTACGGCGTGGACTACTAGGGTATCTAATCCTATTTGCTCCCCACGCTTTCGGGACTGAGCGTCAGTTGCAGTCCAGATCGTCGCCTTCGCCACTGGTGTTCCTCCATATATCTACGCATTTCACCGCTACACATGGAATTCCACGATCCTCTCCTGCACTCTAGCTGCCCGGTTTCTCTGGCACACTGAAGTTAAGCTTCAGCCTTTCACCACAGACCCTTGCTGCCGCCTGCTCCCTCTTTACGCCCAATAATTCCGGATAACGCTCGCCACCTACGTATTACCGCGGCTGCTGGCACGTAGTTAGCCGTGGCTTCCTCATAAAGTACCGTCACTCACATATCATTCCCTATATGTGCCGTTCTTCCTTTATAACAGAAGTTTACAGAACGAATTCCTTCTTCCTTCACGCGGCGTTGCTCGGTCAGGGTTCCCCCCATTGCCGAAAATTCCCTACTGCTGCCTCCCGTAGGAGTCTGGGCCGTGTCTCAGTCCCAGTGTGGCCGGTCACCCTCTCAGGTCGGCTACGCATCGTCGCCTTGGTGGGCCGTTACCCCTCCAACAAGCTAATGCGCCGTAAGCCCATCCTCTACCAGTCCCGTAGCACTTTTAATACAGTTATCATGCGATCTCTGTACCTATGCGGTCTTAGCTGACGTTTCCATCAGTTATCCCCCTGTAAAGGCCAGGTTGCTTACGTATTACTCACCCGTTCGCCACTCGAGCCCGAAGGCTCGCGTTCGACTTGCATGTATTAGGCACGCCGCCAGCGTTCATCCTGAGCCAGGATCAAACTCTCCATTGTCTTATCCTTTTTAAAGCCTATCGGCTTCTGCTCTCTTTTTATCTATTAATTGACGTGTGTTCTTTTCGATTCTGTTCAGTTTTCAATGTCCTCTCCGGCTCTTTTGCCGACTAGTTTATCCTACACTCTTT
>NZ_NFLA01000029.1:0-38116 GCF_002160675.1 Erysipelatoclostridium sp. An15 | reverse complement strand
TCTAAAATAGCGTTTGCCATGACCACATCACAGAAGACTTCATCCCACTCACTAAAATTGATATTTGTAGTTAATATCGTGCTTCTTTTTTCATAACGTCTATCTATCAATTGAAAAAACAATTTCGCATCATCTTTATTAATCGGAAGATAGCCAAGTTCATCTATGATCAGTACTTTATATTTGGTAAAATGGCGAAGTCTATCTTCCAATCTGTTCTCGTTATTTGCTTTCTTCAATTGTTGAATAAGATTATGACATTTGATGAAATATGTACTATTTCTACGCTTTGCCGCGGCAATGCCTATACTTACAGCCAGGTGTGTTTTACCTACACCACTATTACCCAGAAATACGATGTTTTCACAATTCTCGATGAATCTGAGTGTCTCAAAATCCAATATCTGCTGTTTGTTTATTGATGACTGAAAATCAAAATCAAAATCCCTTAATTCTTTATGATGAGGAAATGCCCCTACCTTAACCATTGACTTGACCATATTCTTTTCTCTATGATCGATTTCTATCTGCGTCAATTTGATCAATCCTTCTGTAAAAGATAGATTGTTTCTGGCTATATAATCCAACATCTCATCTAAATTTTCATTCATTTGACTTAACTTCAAGTAATTCAGGTTATTTTTCAATTGCATATATGTACTACTCATTGTATATTTCTCCTATCAAATTTAAATTTGCCTTAGCTAATTGTTTGATTTCATCCGAACTGTCTTTAAAACTTACTTCATATATTTTTTGATAATGTTCTTCATGATAATTATATTTTGATTGAGATATTTGATGAATTGTTATAAGTCTTGTGTTAGAATACACATGTATATAATCATCAAATATCTGTAGTTTCACTGTTTTACCAATATATTCTGGTGGTGCGGAATATTTATTACCTTTATAGGAAAACAAACTCTGTGAATCTACTTTTACTGGTCTAATGGTGATTTTATACTGATTTCTTATCTTTTCTTGTGGTAAAGGGGATAAGAAATCTTTTTCTTTTTGGATATGAAGTTTCGGAATTTTTCCTATTTCACTGTGCACCTGGCAATTATTTCTTTCATTGATTTCCATTACTTTTTCATTCAGTTGTGCATAGTTCAGCTTCCCATTATAAGCATATAGTTCATCCCATAATTTCATTGGCGCTTCAACCTTCCCTTTACTCCATGGTTTTCCGGCAATACAAGGTTTCACTATAAAGCCATAATCATCCGCAAACTGTTGAAACTTTGCATTGACCTTTCCACTCGAATATTCTGTTCTTGCCTCATCCATGACTGTTTTCATATTATCGGTTTTTAAGATGTCAGGCACACCACCAGCTGCTTCAAATGCCTGATCAAGATAATGAAACAGAGCACCCTGCTTTTTTGTAAGTGAGATGAAATTAATCCTATATCTTGAATAGGAATATACAAGTGCAAAGATATTTAATTCAATAACCTCACCTGTGCTTAAGGTATAATGCATATTTTCCTTCCAATCCAATTGTGCCTCAACTCCCATACCAGTCTCTCTTTTGATTGACCGATGATTTGTCATATTGTTTCTAATTTTACCATTTACTGTCCTGTTTGTTCTGCCATTAAAGTATTTATCAAATTCCTCATGCTGGCTGATCCACTTTCTAAAATGGGAAGCTGAGCACTCTAATCCATGATTATCTTTTAGATATTGCCATAAAACTCTTTTATAAAAGAAAACCTGAGTATTTTGATTGATCAGCAAGTCATATATTATTTGATAAAAATTATCTAACTTACTTTTTCTTTCTCTTTTCTTTGGCTTAGTATAACCATTCATATATTTATCAATCAATCTTCTATCTACACCAAGCTCTCGGGCAATTTGTGATTTATTTATTTTCAATTTTAACTCCTCTACTAATACTTTCAATTTTGGTAAATCAAGCAAACAATTAATCTCAATACTTGAACTAACTGTTAAATTCATAATCATAATATAACCTCCAATAAAAACTGAATTATTATATTATGTTGAATTGATTTTGTACATTTTTATATGATCGTTTTTGTACATATTAATAGTAGCATTTATACAAGGTTATACCCGTCCTTTGTGGGGATTAGCTTTTTGCCCTTGCGCTCGGCAAAGCCCGCGCTAATGAGTTTTTCAATGATACCCGCCCGCGTCGCGGTGGTGCCTAACCCTTTGCGCTCCGCGTCCTCCGGCGTGTCCTCCTTTCCCGCACTCTCCATAGCCGAAAGTAACGTATCTTCGGTAAATGCCTTTGGGGGCTGCGTGTAACGTTCGGAGATCTCCGCTGCCGGATTGTCAAAGGTCTGCCCCTCGGCAAGCGGGGGTAAAACCGCTTCCGGCTCTGCGTCCTCGTCCTGTTCCCCGGACGCGGCGCGGGATAGTCTTTCAATCTCGCGCCAACCCTCGCAAAGCGTCGTCCTGCCCTTTGCGGTAAAGGTATAGCCGCCGCAAGTGAAAACCGCCGTAACCGCTTCATACTCATAGGGCGCGGCAACGGCGCAAAGCAGTTTTGCGCACACAAGGGTCATTAGCTTTTTCTCACTTTCGGCAAGGGAAGAAAAGCCCGTTTTCACAAACTCCGCTGTCGGCAAAATGGCGTGATGGTCGGTTACTTTGCTGTTGTCGCAAATCCTCGCAAGGTCGGCTTGCAGCTTCACGCCCTGCATAAAGGGGAGAGCAGCGCAAAGGCCGGTGATAAGTTCCTTTGTGCTGCCCTCCATATCGGAAGTGATATATTTGCTGTCGGTGCGGGGATAGGTCAAAAGCCGTTTTTCATAAAGGGCTTGCGCATAGTCAAGGGTCTGTTTCGCCGTAAACCCATACAAACGGTTTGCTTCCCGCTGCAAGGCGGTGAGGTCAAACAGTTTCGGCGGGGCTGCGGTCTTTTTCTCTTTTTTAAGGGAAGTACAAACGGCCTGCGATTTCTCGCAAGCCGCTTTCATCTGCCGCGCCGCCGCTTCGTCGTCCTGCCTTTCGGAAAGGGCGGCAACGCCGCCAACGTCCAGCCGGACGACATGATATTTCTCTTTCTTAAAGCTGCTGATTGCATAGTCGCGGTTTACCAGCATAGCAAGGGTGGGCGTTTGCACTCTGCCGACATTCAATGTTTTATGGTAGAGGATAGAGAAAAGGCGGGTCGCGTTAATGCCAATGAGCCAATCGGCCTTTGCTCTGCAAAGCGCGGATTGATAGAGGTTGTCATAGCCGCGCCCGTCTTTGAGATTTGAAAAGCCCTCGCGGATTGCACTTGCTTCCATGCTGCTAATCCAAAGGCGGGAAAAGGGCTTTTTGCAATTCGCCTGTTCATAGACAAAGCGGAAAATGAGTTCCCCCTCGCGCCCGCTGTCGCAAGCATTGATAATCTCGGTAACGTCGCTGCGGTGCATAAGGTCTTTGAGAATGGAAAACTGCTGCTCCTTGCCGCTGGCAACAATAAACTGCCACTCCTGCGGGACAATGGGAAGATCGTCGTACTTCCATTTACGGAATTGTTCATTGTAGGTCGCCGCGTCTGCAAGGCTAATCAAATGCCCGATACACCACGACACAAGGTAGCCGCCGCCCTCAAAATATCCGCTGCGCTTTTCATTCGCGCCCATAACGGCGGCAATCGCCGCCCCGACGCTCGGTTTTTCTGCAATTACAAGTTTCATAGATTATCGTCCTCCTGCTCGGTCTGTTCGGTTTCGACTACTTCCGTTTCCTCGTCGTCCTCGTCAAAATCAAGGTCGTCAAGGCTGCTGCTGCCTTTCGCCGCGTCCTTTTTGGGCTTCAAAATCTTAAAGTAGTAGAACGCGCCGCCGCCCGCTGCGGCAACAAGCAGCACGACAAGCAGAATACCCATGCCGCCGCCTTTTTCTTCTTCCGGCGGCTGCTCGGTTTCTTCCGGCTCCGGCTCGGCTTCCACACCCGCGCACTCGCTCATGTTGACGCTGCAAACCGGGCAAGCGGTGTTGACGCTTCCGGCAACGCATTTATCGGTGCAGCTACAAACGGGGGCTTCGGTCTGCCCGTCCTCCATAAGGGCGGTTAAATCCGCTTCGTCCACTTGGTTAAGGAAATGGACGGTATTTTCCCCGTCCTCGGCGCGGTCAATGATGATGTAAAAATAGTTGCCACTTTTGGTAACGACGGTGATAAACTGCTTGTCGCCGGACGCTTCACCCGTTATATCGTCCACAAGGGACATATTCCCGTCCGGGGTAAGGGGCTGCGGCTCATAGCCGCCCGTCGTTTCTTCCGGCTCGGTTTCCGGCGCGGGGGTTTCCTCGGTTACGGGGGTAGGCGTGTCGTCGCTTTCATCGCCACCGCCCGCATAAGCGGTAACAGAAAAGCCGCACATGATAACCAGTGCGGCAAGCAATACGGTAAACTTTCGGATTATCTTTTTATTCTTCATTGTCGTTGTCCTCCTGTTCGGCGGGGTAAGTGGCTTCCGGCTGCGGCAAGGTGATTTCGCCGCTGGCGTAAGCGGAGAGGAACGCGGCAAGCTGCGTCCCGTCAAGGTGTACCGCCTTTACCATTTGCACGATCTGCGCGTTTTCTTCCTCGACTTTCTGCGCTTCAAGGTCTTTCAGCTTCTTTTGCTGTTCAAGGATTTTTGCCCTCGTTTTCTCAATATCCCTTTCGATACGGTCAAGTTTCGTGTTCGCCATAGTCATTTACTCCTTTCCAAACTGTTCTTTCCATGAATAGCTGCGCCCCAATCCCTTAACGGTTTTAAGATAGGGCATAGCGTTTTCTTCCAAAGTCGCCGCCCGGTTAAATAGATCGGGATAGTGTTCTTTGAGATATAAAATCTCTTGTTTCTTCATGCTCGGACAAAAGAAACAGGACGATTTACCCGGCTGCGGCAATCCTGCCGCTTTGATTTCCCGGATACAATCGTCCCTGTTCCAGCCCCATTCTTCAATGAGGGGGTAGCGGTTATGATATTTTTTGTCGGCTTCGTTGTACTTGCGGGAATGTTCATACCGTTTCACTTCTCCCGCGTCATAGCCGATATAGCGGTTGACTTTCTCGCCGCGCTGCCATACTTCGCGGCAAGGCGCATAGTGGTTGCAAAACTTTTCCTGCGGTGCGATTTTGTGTTTCTGCGAACAACGCTTATGCCCGTAGGCAATCGACGGGAGCGTATGAGAGCGCAAGCACTCGGTTTCAAGAGATAGGCGGTTGCCGTAGCGGTCAACATACTGCACAACGGTAATCTGCGGCATACCGTGTTCCGCAAGCCATTGATTGATTATCTCGATAAATTGATAGGTATGCGGGTGTTCCGCGCCCGTATCGGCAAAGGTGATAAGGTCAATCGGGATTTTGTGCTTGTATAGGCCAATAAGTAAGGCGGCACTATTCGTGCCGCCGCCAAAAGATACAATATTCATTTTTCAACTCCTTTTAATTGTAATTTAACCGCCCGTAGGCGTAAAAGTGGGATTGCCAATAGCTGGTGTCCAGCTTTGAATACTGGATAGGGTCGCCACAATGCAGCATGACGGGGCTTCCGTCCCCGTCCTCGCCCACATAAATCCCCACATGGGAAACGCCGGGGGTGTCGTATGTACCCGTAAAGAACACCAAATCCCCCGGCTGCGGGTTAGAAACAGGGGTTGAGATGTTGTAAAGCCCTTGCGCCCCAAGTCTGCCCGTATTGTATAGGCCGCTGTTCGTCAACACATAACTCACAAAGCCGCTGCAATCAAAAGAGGTTTCCGGGGTGCTGCCGCCCCACACATAGGGAAAACCGACGTATTTATCTGCTTCCTCCATGAGCCGCGCAAACTTTTCATCGGAACCCAGCAGCGCGGCGGGTACTTCATAATCGGCGGGCGGGTTTTCATAGTATTTAGACACATAGCCGGATTGCGGGAAAAGGTCGGGTCTGTTTCCCAGCGACGACATATACATAGCGTACATGGATAGCTGTTCTTCGCCCATGATGTAAACGGGGACATGGGAGAGGTTGAAGTTTTCCAAATCCACATGAAGAATGTAATAGTTATAGGGGACTTCAACCGTATAGGGGTTGCCCTCGCTGTCCGTCCTTGTTTCGGTGCGGTAGCGTACCTGTACTTCTTCCTCGACCGTCAAGATATACTGTTTCTCAAAGAGCATTTCAAGGGTGCTTTGCACTTCATCGAGTGTAAACACGCCCTCATGCCACGCGGAAAGGATAGAAATTAGCACATAGGGGTCATGCTCGATCTCGTCCGCGTTTACCCGGTATTCGTCATAGCCGGGGTATTCGCTTTCGATATTGTCCAGCATATCTTGTAACTCGGCTTCCATAGCGGCATACGCGCTTTCCGCGCCCGTTATATCCGCGTCCTCGGAGAGATAGGACGACGCAATCAAGCCGCTGCCGCTGTTGCCGCCAAAGAGGGAGCAAGAGGACAGCCCGCCGAAAAGCAGCAGCACGATAAAGGCAATCCCGCCCACAATCAAGCAGCCTTTCCAATGCCGGACAACAAAGAACGTCGCCCGTTTGGTTTCCTGCGCGGTTTTCTTCGCCGCCTTTGCGGTGGCTTCAGCGGTTTTTTTCGCTTTGCCGCCCGCTTTCAGCGTTTTTGCATACTGCTTTTTAATGCGCTGCTTCTGCCAAAAACGGGAAATGGGGTTGGAGTGCGCAAGCGCGGGGTTATCGTGCAACGCCTTTTGATAGAGAAAATCTGCGTTTGCCTTTACCGCTTGTTTTTCCGCTGCCGCCGCTGCCCGGTAGGGTTTCAGCTTATGGCGGCGTATGCCGCCCTTAACTGCCCGCGCCGCCATGCCGCCCGCTTTCTCTCCGGCAAGTTCTACCCGGTGCCCGCTTTCCACACCGACGTTTTCTTTCTCTACCTCGTAGATTTTCCCATGTACGGTACTGTTTAACTCCTGTGCCGGACGGGATAAGGGGTTATGCCGCAACTTGCCGTTT
Organism: Erysipelatoclostridium sp. An15; assembly: GCF_002160675.1. Lineage (NCBI taxonomy): Bacteria > Bacillati > Bacillota > Erysipelotrichia > Erysipelotrichales > Coprobacillaceae > Thomasclavelia > Erysipelatoclostridium sp. An15. Next base: position 31,182 of record NZ_NFLA01000029.1, on the reverse strand, counting down.
GGGGGCTTATCCGTCTTTTCAAAGGAAAGGCGCGTCTTTGCCTTGCCTTTCGCTTCGTCAAAAACGCGCTCTTTCTTGATTTTGGTCTGCTTGGGGATAGCCGCCCGCGCTGCGTCTAAACAGTCTGCCGCCTTATCCGATTTCTTGATCGCTTTTTGAAGTTCCGGCGTTGCCCGTTCCGCTTCGGAAAACTGCAAGCGGGAAGAATGGGTTTTAGGCTGCGTCGCGTCAAGGGCTTTTTTCTCCGCGCCTTTTGCTGCGTGTCGCTCAATCTCTGCGCCGATATGCTGCACAACCTTTTCCGCTGCCACCCCTGCGGGGGCTGAATAGTTTTCTTCCTGCGGCCTTTCGCTGATACTGGACGTTTCGCCCGTCGTGAGGTTTTCCGCAACCGCACCGTCGCGGGTCATTTTTTGCGTTACCTTGTCGGGGGCTTTCAGTTCCTTGCTCAATCTTCATCACCTCCAATCCGCTGTTTTGCAAGTTCGCAATAGTCGGGGTTTAACTCAATGCCGATATAGCGGCGGTTAAGCCGTTTTGCTACCATGCCCGTCGTGCCGCTGCCGAAAAAGGGGTCAAGGACAATCCCGCCGATGGGACAGCCCGCCAAAATGCACGTTTCCGCAAGTTTCGGCGGGAACGCTGCGAAATGCCCGCCATGATAGCCGACATTGTTAATCTGCCAAACGTTGCGGCGGCTGCGGACGGGAGAAATCAACTCGTCGGCGTATGCGCCCTTTTCGCGGGGGCGGTTGATTTTCTGCGGTTGGTTTTGCCCCGGAACAGTAACGTTATACTTATTTCCTTTGCTAACTCCGCTTTTCAGCCGCCCCGCCGTTGTGGGGGCTATCGGCTCGGCTACTGCTTGCCAATCGTAATAATACTTCTTTGACTTGGTAAGCAGAAACACATATTCATAGCAGCGGGTCGGCCTGTCCCGCGTGCTTTCCGGCATGGGGTTTGTTTTGTGCCAAATGATAGAACTGCGCAAATACCAACCGTCGCCCCGCAAGGCGAGGGCTACAAGCCACGGAATACCAATTAAATCTTTGGGCTTGCAGCCGGGGGCGCGGTGGTTAAACGCCACTTGCTGCCCGTTCCTGCCTTTGGGGTATTTGGGGTCTTGGTGGTCGGCTTTGCTGCCTGTGCCGCAATAAGTGTCCGCGATATTCAGCCAACAAGTACCCTCCGGCGTAAGCACCCGCTTTACCTCATGGAATACCGCCGTAATACGGGAAACATATTCCTCCGGCGTTGCTTCCCGTCCGATCTGCCCGTCTGCGCCGTAGTCCCGCAAGGCATAGTAGGGTGGGGACGTTACGCAACAATCAACTGCATTTTCCGGCAAGGTTTGAAGCACCTGCAAGCTGTCGCCGCAATAGATTTTGTCCATTTCTATCCTCATGCCGACACCTCGCCGGGTTTGGTCGTCATTACACGATAGAGTTCCGTATCTTGCGGGAAACGGTCAATAAAGGGCAAAATCACGTTGCCATAGAAGATAAGCCCCTCGCCCGCGTCGGAATGGGTTACATAGGTCATTTGCTGCTGCGAAATGTTAAGCTGCTTTGCAAGGATTTCCCTGTCGCCCTGGGCTTGGTTGAGCATATACACAAAATCGCTGTTTTCAAAAATGTTCTCCACCTCGCGGGACGATAACAAATCTTTCACGTTTTGGGTGATACCTGTCGGAATACCGCCCCATTTTCTAAAACGCTTCCAAATCTCAACGCTGTACGCTGCGGTCTGTTCCTCTTTGAGCAGCAAATGAAACTCGTCGATATAGTACCGCGTCGCCTTGCCTTCGCTGCGGTTTATGGTAACTCTGTTCCAAACTTGATCTTGGACAATGAGCATACCGAGTTTTCGTAGCTGGGTGCCGAGTTCTTTAATATCAAAGCAGACAAGGCGGTTGTGAATGTCAACGTTTGTTTGGTGGTTAAACACGTTCAAACTGCCATTTACATAGAGTTCCAATGCCGACGCGATACGCTGCGCTTCCTTTTCCGGCTGCTTCTTGATTTCATTGTAGAGGTCGCCCAAAATCGGCATATTCTCCGGCTTCGGGTCTGCAAGGTAGCTGCGGTACACGCTGATAACGGCGCGGTCAATCAAAGTCTTTTCAACCGCTTCCAGCCCGTTTTTGCCGCCCATAATCAACTCGCAAAAGGAAAGGATAAAATCGCTCTTTAAGGCTATGGGCGTGTCGCCCTCGCTGTAATTGAGGTTTATATCCATCGGGTTAATGTACTGCGTGCTGTTCTGCGAAACCTTGATAACCTGCCCTTTCAGCCGTTCCACAAGGGGGTAATATTCCGCTTCCGGGTCGCAAATGATAATATCGTCTGCGGTAATGAGAAAAGCGTTGGTGATCTCGCGCTTTGCCGAAAAACTCTTGCCGCTGCCGGGTGTGCCGAGTATCAAGCCGTTAGGGTTCTTCAGCCTTTTCCTGTCGCACAAAATCATGTTATTCGATAATGCGTTTAAGCCGTAATACAACGCTTCGCCGCTTTGGAACAGCTCTTGTACCGTAAAGGGGACGAAAATGGCGGTGCTGGAAGTCGTCAAGCCCCGCTGGATTTGGATTAGGTTTTCGCCCAATGGGATAGAGGACATAAGCCCCTGTTCCTGCCGGTAGTCAAGGCGGGTGAGCATACAGTTGTATTTCTGTGCGATACTTGCGGCCTGAAATACGTCGTTGTCCAATTTCTGCTTTGTGTCTGCCACATTCAAAACTAACAGCGTAAGCAAAAACATTCGCTCGTTCCGGCTCTGCAAATCCCGCAAAAGGTTTTTCGCTTCGCCGCCGTAGGTGGCAAGGTCGGACGGAATTATATCCATATCGTAGCCGCTGCGGATTGCCTTTTTCTGTTCCTCGATTTTCATACGGTCAAGGTCGGTGATTTTCCGCTTGATCGTCTTGATCGCTTCGTTGTGGTCGATACTCTGAATGTGCAGATTGACGACAATCCCGTTTTCCGCTTCCATGAAGTCGGCAAGCATACGGTCTGAAAGTTCCGGCGCGGCAATCTGCAAAAAGGAAACCGCGCCAAACTTCCCGCCCATTTGAAACATTCGCCCGTCGCCAAAACGGAAAGAGGACGGGGCAATAAAGTCTTTGACGGAAAGGCCGCTTACGGGTAGCCATTCCCACGCAAAGTTGAAGCGTTCCCCGTCCGGGTGGAAAAGCCCATGCAGCACTTCAAGCCGCTGCTTCCCGTCCAATACCCGCGCCGCCGCGCCGATCACCTTAAAATGGTTGAGGGTGTCCGTTTCGATACGGGCAAGCCGCGCCCGCGCCGATTTAATATCTTTTGCTTCAATGGTAAAGGTGAGAAACTTTGTCTTGATAAGCCCGTTGTTGCCGCGTTCAAGCTGTGTTTGCAGCATTTCGGTGTATTCGGCTCTGATACTGTCAAAGTCGTCATTCTGTGGGGCAATCGTGATACTGCTCTTGAAATCCTCCTTGTTCGCATGGCGGCTGATTAAGGAAAGCTGCACACTGATAGAAGCGTCAAAAGAGTTATACATATCGCAAAGGGCTTCAAAAATGGCGGTCTTGTCGTCCGGCTGCGCAAGCTGATAGTTAATATCTTCAAACTCAATGCACTTGGAATACCGCCCGTTTGCAAGGCGGCAAATCCCGTCCTTATACATTCGTTCAAACGGTATGCTGTCCTGCGCCGTATGGGGCTTCCCGTCGCCCTTTGACTGCCGGATAAGCGCGTCGATCTGTTTCTTTTCCTGCCGCGTAAGTTTACGCTTTTTGTTTTGGGTCTTTCCCTTTTCCTTTGACAATCGCCCGTACCTCCTTATCTAATCGCTCCTGCCGCGCAAGGGCGGTATAAAAATTGTTGGTCTGATAAGGTCGCTCTTTGGGGCGAAGAAACTTCACTTCCACAAATTGCCGTATAATCACTTCCAGCGGTTGCCCGTTCTTCTCGTACATAGCGAGTAGGAACATGGGCAGCATGGCAAGCACCATGCACAAAGCCGCCGTTGTCGTTCCCGCGCTGTCCTTTGTCAAAAAGAATAGCGGTAGCCCGATAGCCACCGCCGCGCCGAAACAGAGTAATTGTCTTTTGGTAAGGTTGAACATTACCTTGCTCTTGATTTTGGTTAAATCCTTTGGGACGGTTACATACGCCATTTCAAACCTCCTTTCCGGCAAACCGTATGTCGCTTTTGATTTCATTTCCCCATACGTCCCAACCAGGGGTATGCTGCCTTGCAAACAGTTCAATACGCGGTAGGTCGCCCATAAGGGCAAGTATCTTTTCCCGCGTTATATCCGGCTTTTTGCTGTGCTGCTCAACAGGGGAAATAATAAATTGATGTACCTTGTTTGATTGTCGCTTCGGGTGTCCTTTGGTAGCAAGCAAGCAGATTTCCGCATTTCCTCGCGTCCAAAAGCCCAAGCCATAAAACCAAGTGGGCGATTTCCGATTTTGCTTTAACCATACAAAGGCAACGGATTTATAGGTAAATCCCCAAGCCTTGATTAACTGCAACGCTTCTTTAAGCTGCGGGAACGTCGCCCATAGGAATAAAATACAGTCCTTATCCGCAATTTCTTTGACGGGTAAAGCGCAAAGTTCCTCAATACTCATAGTGGGATAGTGCTTTTCCGCTGCGCCCTGTACCTTGCTTCTCGCGTATCTCCAAGGGGGATCGGCGTAAATGATTTTGTATTTCTTCATCTGCACCCCCTTAATGCGCGCTGAATACGGATTTTGCAAGGCTTCCCGTTTTGAAAAGCGTAAAACACAAGAGGACGGTATAGCCCATGCAAGACCAGATCGCGCCGGATATGTCATCGGTTGCTGCGATTGTCTGTATCAAAACCGCATAAATACCGACGCACACAAGAATTAGAAAAGCCTGAAAACCGAGGGCAAGCAAGGATTTTAAGTAGTTCTGTCCCATGCCGCCCCATTCACGATTTACCATTGTCGCAACGGGGATAGGGGCGATACTCGTTACAAGGTATATTTCAATCATGCGCCCGTACACCACCAGCATGATACAGATAGACAACGCTTTCATGGTAAGCCCCACAAAGAGTGATTGAAACCATAGCCCCAAAAGCCCGCCGACGCTCATAGCGTCCAGCTTTGCTTCTATATCGGTGATAACGGTTGCAATATCTATGCTTGTGTCGGATATGATAACGCCCGCGCTGTCGTTGACGACGCTCTGTGTAATGTCAAATACGCCCATGACGATGTTCCAAGTATTTGTTACCAGCAGCACCGCAACAAAGGTTTTGAAAATCCACTTGAAGAAAATCCAAGTGTCGAGATCGTGCAGATTGTTTTTCTCAATTACAAGCTGGATTAGTTCGTAGCACATGACAAAGGTAATGATAACGCCCGCAATCGGCACAATGACGTTTTCCGATAGGCTGCGTATCATATTGAATATGCCCGCGTTCCACCCGGCGGGGGTTGTGCCGACTTGCGTTGCGATTTCTCCAACCTCTGTATTTACGCTGTCGAACAGCCCGGAGAGATTAGAGAGTATTCCGTCTGTCAAAATGCCGCGAAACCAATCTTCAATCATCTGCCATATCAAAAGCTAATCCCTCCTTTCCCGCGCCCTCCCGCGTGAAGCGGGAGAGCGCGGCGGGTAGTGTTAGTTTGTGGCATTATCCAAACAGGCCGGAGAGCAGCGGGACAAGGGTAAGGCCGATAAGGGCAACGCCGCCGCCCGCCATCAACTGTTTTATCCCCAATTAGGTGTAAAACTCTGCTCAATGGCGGGCGGCGGCGTACAAAAAATCTATATGGTGTTTTTAAGAGAACCGTCCCGGCGGGACAGGTCAAGCAGTGACCTGTTCCACCTCCGGGATGGGTTTGAGATTAAAATGAATTTCGATAGAAATGTGTCTTATTTTATCTTCGTCAATGCGCTCATGCACGACGATTTCTTTGATTAAGCGGTTGAGGGTGGCTGCGTCCAACTCTGTGATGTTGGCGTATTCCTGAATGGCTTCCACCCATTGTTTTGCGTCATTGGCAAGCTGGACTTCATCGGACAGCCGCTTCCTGCCCTCGGACACTTTTGCTTTAAGTTCCGTCTGCTCGGTCTGTGTCTTTTCCAGCATGGTGTTGAAGTTCTGCTCACTGATACGCCCGGCAATCATATCCTCATACAGCCGCATGACCATTTTGTCCAGAACCTCAATCCGTTCCTCGTCCCTTGTAAGGGAGCGTTCCATTGCTTCCCGCTGTTCCCGCTGCTCGGCTTCACAGGTATTGGTCAGGCGGTCGGAAACCGCTTCCCCGTCCATCAGGGCAGCTCTGGCACATTCCCGGATTTTCCGCAGCACATGGCTGTAAAGGGTGTCATAATCAATCCGGTGCTGGGTGCAGTGGTTCTTTCCAAAGGCATTGTAGGTCTTGCAGGAGTATATCCGCTGGGGATGTTTTGCGTTTGTGTAGCGTACCGTCAGCGACTTCCCACACTCGCCGCATTTTAGCAGTCCGGCAAACAGGCTGATTTCATTGGTCTGCCCCGGACGCTGGCGGGATTTCAGCTTGTTCTGCACAATGTCAAAGCTCATGCGGTCAATCAGCGGTTCATGCTGTCCCTCCACCACAATCCAGTCCTCCGGCTTCTTTTCCCCAATCGTGCCGATTTTGAAACGGTAGTCTTTTTTCTGGGAAGCAATCGCCCCGGTGTAGACGGGATTCATCAAAAGGTCTTTGATAACGGAAAAGTCCCACATATACCGCCCGTTTTCCGGGTCTTTCTTTTCCCATTTGGTGCGGGTATTGCGAAGCCCCCGTTCCCGGTTCCACCATGTGGGGCAGGGGATTTTTTCTTCCTCCAGCCGTCTGCGGATATAGTTCGGACCATGACCGTTCAGGGCATATCCGAAAATCAGCCGCACAATCGGGGCGGTTTCCTCGTCAATGAGCAGATGGTTTTTGTCCTCCGGGTCTTTCCGATACCCAAACGGGGCAAGACACCCGGTAAACTGTCCTTTCTGCGCTTTCAGAAGATAAGAGGAATGGACTTTCTTGGAAATATCCTTGCTGTACATCTCGTTCAGGATATTCTTGAACGGGGCAATGTCGTTGTTATCCCGCAGGGTGTCGATACCGTCATTCATGGCGATATAGCGGACACCGTTTCTTGGGAAAAAGTCCTCAATCAAATGCCCGGTTTGCAGATAGTTACGCCCCAGTCGGCTGAGGTCTTTCGTGATGACAAGGTTGATTTGCCTGCGCTCAATGGCTCTCAACATTCTCTGTAAATCAGGACGCTCCATATTAAGACCTGTGAAGCCATCGTCCTGATAGACCGCCACAACCTCCCATCCCTGCTTTTCGCAGTATTTTTCCAGCATATCACGCTGGTTTGCGATACTGGCACTTTCGCCTTGCAGGTCATCGTCCTTTGACAGTCTGCAATAGACCGCTGCACGATAGCCCCCGGCAAGTGCCTTTCCGATTGTTCTATATTCCATTTCGTTCATCATAGCCATTTACCCACACAATCCAGACGGTATCTGGCTCTTTTGAACCTCATCTTCATTATACTTCAAATCTTTCTTTTTAGCAAGATATCCTTTTGTATTTGTCTTTCCGTATTTCTGGGAAATCAGGCTGACGAACACATCGGTTGCGTCCAGTTCCCCGTCAAACACCGTTGTAACATGAATCTCTGTTTTGCTTTTTGCCATAGGCAGTTATCCTCCATACATGAAAATAGCCAGACAGAGGGTGTCGGCAACGAAGTCCGGCAACGGACTTCAAAAGACCTTGCAAACAATCTCAATCTGGCGATGGTTACTATTTATACTTTTCTTTTATTTTTCTGTTGTTTTGGTTGTCATAGGGGAGAAAAGCCGATAGTTTCGGGATTTTCCCCGGCAACGGGATAGCAACATGGGGTGCAACGGGCTGTCATTTTCAGAATGGAAGCTCCATCTGTTCTGTGACCTCCACAAAACCGTCCATCGTTTTTTCAGACGGGTTGCCGGAGTCCGTTGCCAGGTTTTCACGCTCCCAGCCCTTTTGTCTGCCATATTCGGAAAACATTCTTGGGTTTTGGAAGTACCTCCAGCCGGAAATGCACTGGTTCATAATCTCGTTGATTTCCCGGATTTCCCATTGCTTCGGCTCGTCAAAAGCATGGTTCAAGGCTTCCTTATAGAGCTGCTTGGAGCAGACCATGCTCCCGGTGTACTTATCAAGGTATGCCTGTATCATCCCGGCTTTGGTGTCCTCCGGCATAAAATCCCGCTGGTGTTCTTTGAGATAGCGCTGCATGGCGGGGCTGAAAGCCAGCTTGAACCTGCCGCTTCGGTAAATCTCCATCGCTTCCGCCCACATCTGCCCGATATAGGCTCTGGAAGCAGCTTCGTCCTCCAAAATGTGAACCTCGGCTTGCTCCGGGTAAACCATGACGGGGATAAAGCGGCGGTTGCCGGAACGGTCAAGGGGCAGGAAGTCAAGGGCATTGGAAGTACCGCCAAACACGCACTGACGGGGGCGGTCTGCCGGGTGGGTTTCATAGGGTATCTTGTAAACCTCTTTCTGCCGGCTTAAAAATGACTTGATTTCCTCAATGCTCTTGGCGTTTGCGGTTGCCATCATTTCCGACATTTCAATAATCCAGTGACCTTGCAGCTTGCGGTACACATTGTCATCGTCCAGCTTCCGCAAATCATCGGAGAACCACTCGTCCCGGACTGCCAGCAGACGGAAGAAGGTGGACTTGCCAGCCCCCTGACCGCCGACCAGACAGAGCATGATTTCAAACTTGCACCCCGGCTGAAAGGCTCGTGAGATTGCACCCAGCAGGAACAGCTTCAACGCTTCATAGGTGTAATCGTCTGCGTCAGCCCCCAGAAAGTGCCGCAGGCAGAAACGGATTCGTTCTGTACCGTCCCACATAAGGGAATTGAGATAGTCCCGAATGGGATGGTACTTGTTTTCATTCGCCACAATCCCGATGGCGTTATCAATCTTTTTCTCATTGGTAAGCCCGTAGGTTTCTTCCAGATAAAGAAGCAGATACTTCATGTCCGTATCGTTCAGGGCGGTGCTTTCCCTGTGAAAACCGATGGGCTTTATGATGTCCTTGCGGTCAGTCAGGATGTTGTATGCGATAGCCCCGGAAAGCAGCGGGTCACGTTGGAATACGGTCAGGCAGTTCCGTATGCTCTGACGGACACCGCCTTTCTCGGTGGTTTCCAGCCCCGCCTTGATTTCCTCAATGCTCTGGGGCGGCTGCATGGCGTTCATGGTGTTTTTTAGTTCTTGCTGCGTCTGCGGCTGCAAGCTCTGCCATTCGCTGTTCAAGCTGTATCACATCCTTTCCGTAGTCCGTAATCAAAGCCGCTTTTTCCTCTGTCTCCCCGAACAGCAGCACATCCAGCAGATATTCCACATGGTCTTGCTTCTGTAAGGCTTCCACAAACCGGGGATGAAAGGCTTCCTCCGGGGAGTGCGGGACATAATCCTTTCTCCATGCCCGGAGCAGGTGGAGATAATCGGCAAGAATACGGAAGCAGCGGTTCTTTGCTTCCTGAAACTGTTCCTCCGGGGATTTCTGCCGGGGCTTGGGCTTTTTTGCCTTTCCCGGCGGCTTCCAGTCCTCATAGGAAAGCCCGAAGTCCTGTGCCAGTTGTACGGCGGCTTCTTTCTTTCCCAGTCCATACAGGGCAGCGGCAAAATCAATCACATCTCCATCCGCACCGCAACCGAAGCAGTGGTAACGCCGATCCAGCTTCATGCTTGGGGTCTTATCGTTATGGAACGGGCAGCAAGCCATCCCGTTCCGACCTACATGGATTCCATAATGCTCCGCAGCCTGTCTTGTTGTGACGGACTGCTTCACAGCTTCAAATACATTCAAATCTATCCCTCCTTGAAAATAAGAAAAGCACCTGACATTCTCTGATTGAAAATGGCAAGTGCCTGTTAAAGTTCCATATCCTGTTGTTTGTGTTTCTTCTGTGCCGGGGCGGTTCTTTGTGCTTTTTTCTCGTCAGCCTTATCCTGCAAGACTTCTTTGATAGGCTGTTTCTTGGGCGGCTCTTTGCTTTCTTCTGTGCCGGGTGTTGCTTTCCGTACCCAGTAGCGGATGTCCCGCAGTTTCCTCAAATCCTCCTGTACCTCGGTCAGCGGTACTTTCAGCTCTGCGATTTCGCTAAGAAGCATTTCCTGCTCCTGTTGCAGCTCATTTTTCGTTTTATCCTTATCGTCCGGATGCTTGGCAAGATAGGCGGCGGCTTTCGCATATCGGGCAACCTCCGGGTGTTCCTGTTTGAATTTCTCCTTTGTTTTCTTAAAAAATATCTTCTGGTACTTTTCATAGACAGGTTTACATTCCTTGCAGGCTGTCCGGCTGGCAAGAATCCCGTCAATCACTTTGCTGCGGGCTTCCTTTTGCTTCATCTGATTGCGGTAATCTGCGGCTGATTTCCCGGAAGATTCCAGAAAGGCTTCTAAGTCCTCCACAGTGGAAAGCCCCTTTTGCCGGAGATAGGACAGGGCTTCGCTGACTGCCTTTAAGTCCTGTGAAGTCCCCCGGTTCTGTCCAGCCCTTGTCCAGTCCTTCCGTTCTTCCTTTCGTATCTCCATATACTTCATCAACAGATTGGGAAGAAGTGTTGCTTCCTCCGCCGCTTTTTGTGCAAGCAGCTCTTTCCGTTTTTCTCCCAGCTCGGTAATCCAGCCTTTGAGGTTTTGGATAAGCTGCCGGATGGATTTCATCAGGCGGTTGGCGGCTCTGATTTCCCGGTTCAGGTTGCCGATATTCGTCTGGATACCACGCTTTTCCATCTGCCGGACAGCAGCCCCCTCATGGACAGTAGGGACAATATCAAGCCCCTGTCTGGCATAGGAACGCAAGTCCACACGCTCCGGGCGGTCATTGGCTTCCAGATAGCGGTTCTGGATGACCTCCCATTCATGCCGCCAGATTTCACAATACTTCTGGTCGTTCCAGTCCACCGTATCCTCCTTGTGGCTTTTCCATCTGCCGGATGGCAGCTTTATCCGTTCCCCATTCTCATCAAGGTCATAAACCTTGCGGCTCTTGGGAAGCCATTTCCCATGTTCGTCCATTGCCCTCATAGTGAGCAGGACATGGGCGTGGGGATTATGTCCCGGCGGATGGGGGTCATGGATGGCAAAATCAGCAATCATGCCTTTGGAAACAAACTGCTTCTGGCAGAACTCCCGGACAAGGACAGCGTACTGGTCGGGCGGTATCTCTCTTGGGATGGTAAGCACCCACCGCCTTGCAAGCTGGGAGTTCCATTGTTTTTCCACCGCTTCGGCGGCATTCCATAGGGTATTGCGGTCTGCATACGACCGTGGGGCATTTGCCGGGAGCAGGATTTCATTGTGGACGATACCACGCTTTTCCGGGTAGTGCTTCACTTGCTGGTCGTATTCACAGAACAGCTTTTCGCCGCTTTGGTAAGCAGCGGCGGCAACCGCAGACTGCCGCTGGCTTCGCTGCACAATCGTGATTTCATTGTGTGGACAGGGCATTTCGTGTCCCTCCTTTCTATGCTTGGTGGATGGGGTGGCGTTTTACCACCTCATTTTGGGCAGAAAAAAAGCAGGAGACCTTTTTCAGATTTCCTGCTCGGTGTGCCGCTGTGTGAGCGGCGGGTATTTAGTTGTAAAAGTTCGGAACAAGTTGACCCGATGTATAAGAAATAATAAACCAGAAGTTTACAAGCTAAATTTGTTACAACAAAAATGTAAATACTCTTTAACCGATATTTCTTTGCTATTCAAAATTCCAATAGCAACAAATATAACTTCTGCAACTGTAAGATAGCAGTCTTTCAAATCAAAAATAAAAAGGGTAGGTATCTGCAAAAAATCTAAACTTCCACCCCAAAACAGCTTATCAATCAAGCTACATAAACATCCCGATATGCCACAAATCATTATTATTTTTACCCAAAAACTTATATGTGCTCTTTTTGCCTGATATAGCATATATCCTGAAAAAAAGAGGAACAAAACAAACACATTCAATAAAATGGTAACAAACGGACTTGATAATAATTCGAAGAAATTTCCAGCATAAGATAAACGAGTATTTAGTTCTGGATTAAATCTTAAAACTTTGGCTATTATATCAAATTCGCATTTCATAAATACTTTTGAAATTACTATTTTAACCGTCTGGTCAATTAGAACCAATAATGCCACAGGTATAATAAACGGCTTAAACTTTTCCATCAGTAACACTTCCTCTCAAATTATTATTTTGTTATTTTTTCTTTTTCGATTTAGGGGTAGGCAATTCCTTATACATAGCATTAAACAATCCTGTCAAAAACTCTTTATTATCAACTTCATCTACCAACAACATTTCTTTTGCTCCCTCGTAAGGTAACTCATACGAAACCGTTGGCATATAACTTATTGCTGATTTTACTGGTTTGACAAGTAATCTATCATCATAGATACCGCCTACAATCTTACCACGATAATAAATGACAAATTCGCCCATCATAGCTCGATAGGTAATTTCATTCAAGCCAGATAACTGACCTAAAATAAATTCTAAATATTCTTTGCTGGATGCCATAACTTTACCTCAATTTCTAAATTTATTACTGACTTCATTATACTTTATTGCTTATCGAAAAGATAGCATATTTTATGAAACTTGTCGGCTGGGAACAGCTTGCATTGCAAGGTGTCCCCAGATGGCAAGTCCACAAAAGGGTAGCTGGCGGCAGCCAGCGCAGGGGAAGCGTAGCGTCCCCTGTATGATTTGGAGCAGACCATGACTGCGGAAAATCAAAGCCCTCCGGCGAGGAGCCTTCGGAGAACGCAATGCACCAACCTCTGGGTGGTGTATAATTGCGCCCTTAGTAAACTAAGGGTTTTCCGGCTTCTCCCGTTCCAGCAGTTTCTTCAATAGTTCCTGCGTGTCCTGCCTGTGAAAAATGAGTTTCAACAACAGCATGACATTATCATCTGTCAGGCGTTCCGGCTCTTGCAGAAAACTTTCCAGCATACCGCCACGAGTACAGAGCCGGTGTGTCCGTTCTTTTCGGGTAAGCTGCTTTAGCTGGTGCTGCAATGCCTTTTCATCATTGATGGCTTTCCGCAGTTTCTTTTCACTCTTTTCCAACTCTCGGTTGAGCTTTTCCAGCTTTGAGGTATCAGGCAAGGGCAGCGTCCTCCTTTCCCGGTATCAGCACATAAATCCTGTTTGGTTCTCCAACGCCCTGACGCACTCGCATGATCAGTCCGGCGGTTTCCAGTTCATTCAGAGAACGCTTGACCGTCATGGGGCTGCGGAACAGGACTGCGGCAATGGCTGTGACAGGGAAGCAGATAAACAGGATTCCGTTCTCGTCCTCCTGTCCGTTGGATAGCATAGCGTCCAACATCCGGCAGTACATGACCTTTGCGGTGCTGCTGACTGGAAATCCTGTCAACGCTCTGGGAAAGGGCATACAGGGCGGCAAGGGTGTGTCTATCGTCATAAATTCAAAATTCATTCGGTGTGTTCCTCCTTTTTCTTTGCTCGTTTGGATAAATAACGGGGGCAGTCAATCACAACCGCCCGGAAGCTCTGCTTGCACCCATGCTGGCATTTCCGGCATAATTCGTTGTAAGTGACACGCCCCCGGTCATTGAGGTAAAAGGAAAGCTCATGCTTCCTCTTTTTGCTCATTCTCGGCATATTGCGCTTCCTCCCGTTTTAGTGTATGGTTTCGGGTCGATTTTCGGCAAAATTACGGTCATAGAGCCGCTTAAAATCTCCCGAAGTATCAACGATAGGGTAGACTATCCCCCTATCAGATTGTCGTGTTTCGGTATCATTTCGGTGTCAGTTCGCCAGTTCTCCCCGGTGTCGTTCCTCCCCTGAATCTCACAGCGGCGTATCGCTCCCTTTGGTACGCTCGTTTCGGTCAGGGTTCCTCCACATCCCTGCCAAAAGTCATGGCACTACATCGCCGGGGAAGCATATCCCACACAGGCTGGTCATTCGATTGGAATAATCCATCGATGAACTACCTGTATCATAGAACATTTTTGTGCCCTGTGCCGTATGTCCACAAAGTAGGAATTAGGGGTAAAAATCAGAAATTTCCACGATTGCGGAAAGTGTGATATAATCCAGTTAAGCGGCAGCAATGAAACCGCCGGAAAGGAGCGTGTGCCCATGAAAGGAGCAACAAGCATACAGGAACGCCTTTGGGAACTCCGCAAGGATAAAGGCTTAAATCTGGAAGAACTATCAAAGCTGACGGACATTTCTAAATCAGCTCTTGGAAGTTATGAAAAAGAGAATGTTAAGGAAATCAATCATGGCTATCTTGTCACGCTGGCAGACTTCTATGGGGTTTCCGTTGATTATCTGCTGTGCCGGACAGAGAACCGGGAGCAGATCAACACGCCACTAACAGAGCTGCATTTGAATGATGAGATGGTGGCACTTCTGAAAAGCGGTCGGATTAACAACCGTCTGCTCTGTGAGCTTGCCACTCATAAGGACTTTATCAAGTTTCTTGCGGATATTGAGATTTATGTGGATGGGATTGCCACCATGCAGATTCAAAATCTCAACGCTCTTGTCGATACCGTCCGGCATAAAATCATTGAACGGTATCGCCCCGGCGAAGATGACCCGCATTTGAAAGTGCTACAAGCTGCCCATATCAGCGATGATGAATATTTCAGCCACATGGTTCTGGATGACCTCAATCTCATTATCCGGGATATTCGGGAAGCTCACAAAAAGGACAGTGAGAGTGCGCCCCAGACCACCGTTGCCGATGAACTGAAAGAAAATCTGGAAGCGGTCGAAAATTTCAAGGGCAGCCGGGATGAAAAGCTCGTTGTCCTTTACTGCAAGCAGCTTGGTATCAACTATAAAAATCTGTCAGACGAAGAATTTCGCTGGCTGATTCGGATTCTCAAAAAATCAAAGAAAATGGGAACGCCTATCAGCCAGAGGAAAAAACGGTAAAGAAAAAACCGCTGTTGCATGGTTTGTTGACTCCCATGCAGCAGCGGTTTGTGCTGTGGTTATTCAATTAAAAATTCAAAGCGACAAACTTAAACTTCTTCAACATCAATAACATTATATCCTCTTTGCTTTAATGCCTTCGCAAAAAATCCCATTCCAGAAATTAGTTTTCCAGTAAAGCTACCATCGTATATTTGATTTACACCACAAGTAGGACTTCTGGATTGTAATATAACCAAATCAATATCTTCATTTTGAATTTTTGATAATGCCATTGACACTGCTTTATTATATTCAGAATTAACATCATTTCCATTTTCATCTACTACAATCCCATTCACAATTTCTGCACAAGGTCTAGGAATTTTCATGCCAGCTAATACTTCTGGGCAAATAGAAATAACTTCTTTATCCTTTAAGAAATTGATAACTGCTAAATTTTTATTGTTTTTTCCGTTATATTTACAGTTTGTTCCCATAATACAGGCACTAACTAATACCTTCATATTTATCACCCCAAATCAAATTCATTTACATAATCATTCTACCACACCGTTATGAATAAATCATCTCATGCAAAACAATTTCTTCTGCCCGGTTGTGAATGTTATTGCAACGCTGCACCCATTCCATTTGAGAAGTACGCTTCAATTCCTCGGTCACGCCCTCGGCAGCTTTCATCTGCTCTATGATGGTGTCTAACCGTTCCTGTGCCTGTTCGTTCAGGTCTGCAAGATATGTCCATAACTCTCCGGTCAAGGTCAATGTGTTCAATCTGGCTGGGTGGATTTCTCTTAAATATTCCCGGTGCAGCCGTCCATACTTCCCAATGGGGCGGTGTTCCTTCGGCAGTTTCAAATCCGGGATGTAGTAATCTCCGACAAGGATATAATCAATTCCGTTTTCTGTTATTCTTGGTTTCAATTCGCTCATGTTCCTTACCTCCTGTGGAAGCAGGCTCGTCTGGTACTAACTCAATCACATCGGTAATCTCACAATTCAGCGTTTCGCAGATACGGGCTAATGTATCCATGCTGATGTGCTTTCCCTCTTTGCTCATGTTGGCAATCATATTCGTTGTCATACCGGCGGCAAGCCGTAAATCTTCTTTTCTCATATCACGCTCTAACAGTGTATGCCAGAGTGGTTTATAGCTAATGTGCATATTGTTTTCCTGCCTTTCTATCCATACTACCGGGGCGGCTGCCCCGGCAGGAACTTTTCTCTTATTATAGCACCAATCTTGTGTAATCACAATTTATTCTTGTAGCCTGCCGCTGATACCGTCTGGATTGTGCTTTTCCTTTCTTTTTGTTCCCTTTAATTAGCCATGAACTGTTTCATGCCCTGCGACTTTGCTTATGTGTGATAAAGAAGCAATAGAAGTGCAAAAAATTTTGCCGTTCCTATCCGACACTTGGCCATTGTGTCGGATAGGTCGGGCGGTTATTCGGGCAAGTCAATCTTGCCGACAAAGCTGTAATAAATCTCAATGTCCTGCCTGCGGGTGCCGTTCTCATCATAGCTGCACTCATGCACCACAATTTTCTCGATCATTTCCCGCAAGAGAGTGGGGGTCAGTTCTTCAAAGGCAAGGTGCTTGCGGACAATGCCCATAAATTTCTCGGCGTTGACGGTAGCTGCCTGTGACTTGTCCAGTTCGGCTTGCAGGGCGGCGGCTCTCTTTTTCAGCTCCGCTTGCTCGGCTTCGTAGTCAGCCGACAGTTCCATGAAACGCTCATCGCTGATTTTGCCGTTTACATTGTCCTCATACAGCCGCTTGATAATGCGGCTGATTTCAGAAATGCGTTCCTGCGCCTGTTCAAGCTGCTTGATGGCTGCGGCGGTCTTTCGCTTGCCGCCGATCTCGTTCTGCTGGACAAGTAGTTTCACAAACCGGCTCTCATGCTTGGCTGCGTATTCGGTCACTTGCCGGAGATTTGCCAGGACACCAGCGGTCAACAGATCGGTGCGGATAAAGTGCGCCGTACAGTTGCGGGTGCGCTTCTTGTAGCTGCCGCAGATGTAGCAGTCCTGTTTGCGGTCTTTGTTCTGATACCGCTGCTGATACAGCACATGGCCGCAGTCGGCGCAGAACAAAATCCCGGAGAACAGCCCCACTTCATCGTAGCGGTTCGGGCGTTTGCGCTGTTTGCGTAACTCCTGCACCCGTTCCCATGTTTCCTTGTCGATGATCGGCTCATGGTGGTTCTCGAAAATGGCCTGCTTCTCGACGGGGTTCTCTATGCTGTGCTTGACCTTATAAGAAGGCTTTTCCGTTTTGAAGTTCACCAGACATCCGGTGTACTCTCGGTTTTCGAGGATATGAACGACGGTGTTGGTCGCCCATTTGCACTCATAGCCTGGGTGATAACGGCGGGTGCTGCCTGTCCGCTGATATTCCAGCGTCCCCGGCGTGGGGATTTGCTGCTCCGTCAGCATACGGGCAATCTTGGTCGGGCCGTTCCCGGCAAGGCAAAGCTGGTAAATCTGCTGCACCACCGGGGCGGCTTCCTCGTCTATAATAAAATTCTCGTCCTCGTCCATCACATAGCCGTAAACCGGCTTGCTGGTAACAGGCTTGCCGCTCATGCCTTTTGACTTTTTCACTGCCTTGATTTTCTTGCTCGTATCTCTCACCAGCCATTCATTGAACAGATTTCGCAGCGGGGTAAAATCGTTGTCCATGCCCTCGCTGGCACTGTCCACATTATCGTTGACAGCGATAAAACGCACACCCTTTTGAGGGAACAGCATTTCCGTGTAAAACCCTACCTGCAAGTAGTTTCGCCCTAACCGGCTCATGTCCTTGACGATGACCGTACCCACTTTCCCGGCTTCAATGTCCGCAAGCATGGCTTGAAATCCGGGCCGCTGGAAGTTCGCGCCGGAAAAACCGTCGTCGGTGTACCAGCGCAGATTGGTAAAGCCGTTCTGTTTTGCGTAGGTTTCGAGTATCCTTTTTTGGTTCGATATGGAATTACTCTCGCCTTGCAATTCATCCTCGTGGGACAATCTCGGATAAAGGGCGGTAATGAGGTTTTGGGTGGCTTGTCTTAACATAAAATCCTCCGTTTCCGACAGCCAGCCCCACTATTCCGTGGTTTCATTGTACCACGGAACGGCGGGGGCTGTACAGCGGCAAAAGCGTTAAATTTGCTTCTTTACAGCTTTTCAATTTTCCGATTTTTATGGTATGGGTTGTCGTCCCATATTTGCAGTAGAAAAGTTCATAACTCCGTGGTATACTCTGATTTAACAAAAAAATCAGAAGTTAAAGGAGAAAACATGAAGTATACAATAGATGAATTAACCGCGGCCAAAAGGCAAATTGATTCAACTCTGCACAAGCTAAGAGAAACAGTAAAAACATTTGAATCAAAGGATAATTCCGAGCGTTATAAATCACAAATCACATTGGCAAAGAGAAGAATAAAAGCCTTTGAAATTGCAAATTATTTTATAGAGAATGAGATTAAGAATTGCTAAAGCACTTCCGATTTTCGTTCCAGCGGTCATGCTCCCTGGCATGGCCGCTTTTCCATGCCCCGGTTCACGCCGGATAAGTCGGCTCCTGTGTAGCAGCGGCTTCCGCTTCCAGTACCCGCGCCATTTTGTCGGCGGCTGTGGTTGTGGTGTCTTTCTTGAAATAGCCGGACACGACAAGGACGGAATTGCCCATGCGGATTTCCGTCACACAGTCAGGGCGGCGGGTGGTGCGGGTGTCGTGCTGCTTGTTATCTGCCATAGGCAATACTCCTTTCAGTCGGTAATCAGTTTCTTCATGCTCTCCATTTTCCGCTTGGCGGTTTCCTGCCGGAAGTTGTCGCCGGTAAAGCGTACCGGGACGCACATGGAAAGCAGGCGGTCATAAATCCGGGAATGGGCGGTGTCCTCCGGGTTGTGCAGGTCGTCCAGCGTAAGGTTGGTCGTGACGATCAGCGGCTTGCCGCTGCGGTAACGGCTGTCAATCACATTGAACACCTGTTCCAGCCCGTATTCCGTCCCGCGTTCCATGCCGAAGTCGTCAAGGATCAGCAGCGGATAACGACAAAGGCGGGAAATGTACTCGTTGCGCCCCTCAAAGCTGGCGGCAAGGTCATTGAGGATAAGAGCAAAGTTCGTCATGCGGACGGGGATTTCTTTCTCCATGAGGGCGTTTGCGATACAGCCTGCAAGGTAGCTTTTGCCGGTGCCTACGCCGCCCCAGAACAGGCAGCCGATATTGTCTGTCCGCATATCTTCCCAATGCTCCACATACCGGCGGGCAAGCCCGGTCTGCGGGTTCCTGCCGTTGTCGTTCTCGAAAGTCCAGTCCCGCATGGTGGGGTCGGTAAAGCCCCGGCGTTTCAGTTCTTCCACGGTGTCAAGGTGTCTGCGCCGCTTTTCGGCGGCTTCCCGTTCCTCGCGGGCGGTTCTCTGGCAGTCGCACTCTGCCGGGTGGCGGTCGCGCCCGAAGATAGCGGCCTTATCCGGCGCAAAATAGGCTTCTTTCGGCTTGCGGCACTTGCCGCAGTACAGTAAACCGTCCTCGCCGGTGTAGTCCTCCGGCTCCGGGATGGTGGTCGTCATATTCTCCAAAACCGCGTTGATTTCATTCTTCATAAACTCTCGCCCTCCTTGCATGAGTAGTCTGGTATGCCCTTTTTAGGGGCTTCCTTTTTGTCGTTCCCCGCCCATATCCGCAGGGCGGCGGCATAGTTCTGGTAGCTTTTCCCGTTGGCGGCAAGGTAGCGGCTCATTTCCTCGATGAACCGTTCCAGCCTGTCAGGGTACTCTGCCTGCAACTCGTCGTATTCGGTCTGTGACAGAAAAATATTTCCATATCGGCCATAGGGCGCGGGCGGCTCCCCACTCACTCCCATTGTTTGGCTCTCTGTAAGGTTGTTTATAGTAGTTTGGTTAGGGGACGGTTTTCCGACCATCATAAGGTCGGTTTTCTGACCATCAGTAGGACGGTTTTCCGGCTCTATGAGGGTCGGACTTCCGGCCATCAGTTGGTCTGAAAACTGTACCTGTGGCACACGCGGCACTTTCACATATAGGCGGTTCGGTGCGGAGAAGCCGCCCCGTTCCCGTTCCAGCAGCCCCGCCGTGTCCAGTTCATTAAGCGCCCCCTTGATGGTGGTGCTGCCTTTATCCAGTATTTCTGCTATCTCCGCGATGGGATAGATAATATAAATCCTGCCCTCGTCGTCCAGCCACTTGTTTTTCTGGGAGAGGGTGGAACGGTCTAACAGCAGCGAATACAGCAGCTTGGCGGTCTGGGAAATCTCCATTTTCAGCAGGAAACGGGGGTACGGCAGATAGGCGGGCAGCCGCGTGTCTGCCCTGATATAATCAGCGATAGTATCACCTCCCTGTGTTCGGGTTGATTTTGGCGTTTTGTCACGCCTTAGAACGGCGTTTCCGGTGGAAAAGGATAAATGTATCGCGTACCCTTTGACACCCACGAAAAAAGCCTTGATTTATGCGGGTTTGAAAGGCTCTAAAGCGTGACATTTCTGCCTTTGTTTCCGCTTTCTCTCGGCGGCTTTGATTTTCTTCATGCGCCCGGCGCAGTCGGGGCAGTATTTTCCCCGGTTGGATTTGGGGACAAAGGCCGCCCCGCAGACGGCACACCGTTTCCGGCTTCCCCGGCACAAGAGGGCTGCGGCCAGCTCCCCGTCAAGGGGCAGGACAGCCACACGGAACCAGTGGCACATGAGGGAAAAGGAAATGCTCTGGACGCACACGCAAGGCTCCCCGTCGTCCAATAGCAGGCAGTTCCCCTCATCGTAGTTACAGCACTCATGTACCAGCCGCCGCGCCCGCCGGTGCTGGCGGTAGTCCATGTGGGGCAGGTTATCGCTCATGGCTCTGCTCCTTTCTGCGGTGCGGCTCGTCCCGGCGCAAAATCTGGTCGATGTTCCGCTTGACGGTCTGCAACTCCTTGAACCGCTGTTTCTGTTCGTGATAGGTGTTATACAGGCCGTCTTTCTCGGAGATAAGCTGCTCGATCTCGGCCTGCAACGCTTTCCGGGCGGGCAGCTTGGTAATGCCATGCGCCTTGAAATACCGGGCTGCTGCGTCGGCTATGATAAAATCGCTCTCATGGGCCTGCCGGTATGCGGCGCGGGCTTTCTCGGATTTCTGTGCCCGCAGCCCGTCGAGGGCGGCCTTGGTCTGGGCGTAGGCCAACACCTGCCGCTGCAACTTCTTTTTCCCTTGCAGCTTCGTTTCCAGTGCTTTCAGTTCGCCGCTGGTCTGGCGCATTTTCTGATAGGCGGTGTCAACGGCGGCTTCTAACTGCTCCGGGGAAGTAAAGCCGTATTGCTGGTAGACGGACAGCGTTTTGGCGGCCTGCTTCAGATTGTGTATCTTCGCCCAGCGTTCATAGCCCCGGCCTTTGCCCTCGGCCATTTTCTGCTCAATGTCCACAAACCGCCCCGAAACTCGTCAAAGCTGGCGGCGGTGGCAAGGGCTTTCCGTAGGGTCTGCCGCAGCTTCTCCTTGTTCGTTTCAAACTTGGTCTGCCGGGGCGTGATACTATCGGCAATCATGGGGGCGTTCTGCTTGTCCAGCGCGGCCTGTCCCTTTTTCTGCGCCCAATACTCCCGGTCGGTGACGCGGTTCTTGCTGCCGTTCAAGAGGTCGATTTGATAAAGCCCCTCCCGGTGGCACATCTCCATGACTTCGGATTTGAAGTAGCGCAGGGCAGCGTCGGTACATCGGTGCTTGCAGCCGACTTTCGTATCGGCCGGCCTGTCCATGTAGGGCAGGAACGGCACTTCCTCAATCCGCAGGCTGTTTATGACGATATGCACATGAATGTTGCCGCTGTGGTTATGCCCGTCCGGGTGGGTGCAGACAAGGGCCTGGTGGCCGGGAAAATGCTCTTTACAGAATTGTTCCCCCAACGCCTGCGCCCGGTCTACGGTCAGGCCGTTGTCCGGCCCGTCCCGCGGGTCAAAGCTGATGATGTAGTGGTGGCTTTTCACATCTTCCCGCCGCTGGTTTTTCTGATAGCGGAGATTGGCCCGCATACACGCAACGGCAAAATCCTCCCCGTCGCAGTTCAGCGTGGACAGCCGGTAGTCCTCGCGGGGGATAAGCCTGCCGGTTTCATCAAGGACGGGCTTCATGGTAAACTCGTCATGCTCAAAGAGAAGATATTGCTCGGCGGCTCCGTAGTCGGCGTTTTTAGAGTTGATATGCTTGAGTGTTGCCAACCGCGTCACCTACTTTCTTGAGGACTTCATACTTGAGGACGGCAAGGTCGGATATGGCGGCGCGTACCTCGCCGGAAAGGGTGTTGTAGGGTACGCCGTATTCGTTCAGATACCGGGCAATCTGATTGAGGTTGCCGCCGATCCTGCCGTACTCGGCTGTCAGCTTCCCGACAGCGGAAAGCAACTCGTCATTGACCGACGACACATGGACAACCGGGCGTATGGTCGCCCGCCGTATCGCCTGCCGGAGAAATTCGGACTGGCTGATACCATAGGGCGCAAGCCGCGCTGTGAAGTCGGCATACTCATCTTCGGACAGCCGGGTTTTCACAACGCGGCTGCGGTGGGGCGTGTTGTATTTCTTTCGCATGGTGTGACCTCCTTTCTCGCCCGTAAGGGCGCATGAGCAGGGTTTGGGGAAGGCACTCCCCAACAAGTTTCCCGCGAGGGGCAAAACTGCAGAATTGCGGATTTTGGCACCGTGGTAGAAACTTGCTCTTAGTAAGCCGCAGACTGCCCCTGTCCGGGCTTTTCCGTACATAGAGCGAACGGGGCGGGGCTTTCAGCCCGCTGTGCGCGGTCTTTTTTTTCTTTCGCCAAAGATACATTCAAAAGGCCGCCAGCTACCCGCTGTCCGGGGATTTTTCAAATTTTCTTTTGCCTTAGTAATCCGGGAAACAGGATTTTGGCAACCTACGGGGCAGAGAATTTTTCCTTTCACTCCCTACAACACTGCGTTTTGAAATTTGCCAAACGGAGCAGGCAGCTTTTTCTGGCTTCACCTACCTACTACGGGTGACTTTGCGATTTTGCCAAATGGACAACAAAAAAAGCAGCAAATCTTTTTCAGACTTACTGCTTTCACTGGCCGCTGGTGGGCGGCTGGTATTCAGTTTTGGGGCTTATCGGTCAAAGCGAAACTTGAATAGTGCGGAGATTAGCTGCTGCTTCACATATTCCTCAACCTCGGCGTTAACCTGACCGTGTACTTTGGAAAAGTAGCGGATATATCCGGCATAGTGGGAAAGGACGGTGTCGATTGCGTCCGGGTCGCCCTCATGGGCTTTGACGATTGTTTCATAGGGGAGAAGTTTACTCATGGTCTTTTCCCTCCATGAGCCGCCGTAGCCGCTGCAAGGCAAGCTGGATATGCCGCCCCGCTGTGCTGCGTGTCCGGCCAATATGTACGCCGATCACTCGCTGCGGCTGGCGCAGGAAATAGTAACGGAAAATCTCTTCCTGTGTCTGCTCCGGCAAGAGGGCAAGGGCGGCGGCAAGTTCCGCATGGTACAGAACGGCGGTCTGGCCGCAGGCGGTAAAAAGATATTCTTCAAGCTGCTCCGGTTCGGCAAGCTGGACAAACTTCTCATTCATCAGATAGTCAAGAGAAACTTCCCGTTCCCACCTCCGGCGCAGCTTTAAGATTATATCTATGGCTGCGTGACGAATGACAATCTTGCAAAAGGCATTGAATGTGTACTGGATATGCACTTTGTAGGCTTCATCTTCGGTCATGGAAATTCCCCCTCTCTGAATAATAGTGCGGGGCGGCAGCACTCCTTGCTGTCGCCCCTTGATTGCCTATCTGCAAAGGCGGGCGGGGCTGTCAACGGCGGCGCATATGCGCCGTTCATCTTGACTGTTGACTGGCTCGGCTGGCTTTGCCATTTGAGTGTAATTGCTTATTCTTTTTTTATTTGCAGACTTTTGAGGTAGAACGCCTGCTCCTCCCTTTTCTCTGGCTCACTCTCAAAAGGGTTATGCTGTCTAATTCATTCGTTGTCTTACTATTTCATACATCATTATAGATGCAGCACAACTGACATTGAAAGAACTGGCATAGGAATCTTCAGCCATAGGAATCGTACATAAAACATCACAATATTCCTTAAATGCCTTATTTAATCCCATGGTTTCATTTCCCATCATTAACATAACCGGGGTTTTCAAGTCCTCATGATAGATAGGCTTTTCGTGGTGGGCTGTTGTGCCTATGATCTTAAAGCCAGGGTATTTTATTCTAAGGCTTTCAACGAATTTATATAAATCCTCATTGTGAATGATTCGAATCACCGGAAGATTGAAAAAAGAACCCATCGCCGAAACAATTACATCAGGCTCATACAAATCAACCGCATGTCCAGTAATTATCAACATATCTACTCCCAACGCATCACATGAACGTATCATCGTACCTAAATTTCCTTTATTAGAGGGCCTGTCAAATAACACAATAAATGGATTGGAAGATAACGCAACATTTTCTAACCTGTCTTCCCTCATTTCAATAATAGCCAATAATTCAGAAGTTTCTTCTTTTCCACTTAATTCCTTTAGCAACTGTGCCGTAAGAGTATAATTGACTTCTGTTTTTACTGTTTCTATCATATGTTTTGCCCAGCCTGACAGATTATTCTTGTCATAAATAAAAGAAATAATCTTCCAGTTATTTTTAACCGCTTCATTTAAACTTCTTACGCCTTCAACAATAAATTGATTATATTTATATCTTTTATTTCGATTATGCTTCAATACTTCAAATCTCTGGTAATCATTATTTTTATTTAATATAGAAACAACTTTCATTTCAATACCTGCCTCATCATACTTTGGTTTTCGAATTTTTCACCCATTGTAAGCCCATTTTTGAAAAAATAAGGGAAAATGATTTCCCGGTTTTTCTGTGGCAGGGATAACAGGACGGCGGCAAGTTTTCCATTGGTGAGGATAACTGCCTGACCGCATATCGTTATAGGGTGTTCTTCATGGGGTGCTTCAAAATATTCGTCTGTTGTGCCTAAAGGGTAAAACTTTTCTTCTGTGAGGTATTCAAGGGATATTTCTTTTTGCCGCCGTCTGCTCCTGTCACGCCATGCGTTGATAGCCGCATAGTGTATGACGGTCTTGCAAAGCCATTGAACGTGTACATGATGTGTTCTTTGTATGCTTCTGTGCAAGGCATAGATGATTCCCCCTTTCTCCCACATAGGGCGTTGTATGGTTGACGGGTTTCATTTATAATATCAGAGGGCGGTAGCACCCCTTGCTGTCGCCCCTTGATTGCCTACCAGCAAAGGCGGGCGGGGCTGTCAACAGCGGCGCATATGCGCCGTTTATCTTGACTGCCCGCTGGCTCGGCTGGCTTTCCTATTTGAGTGTAATTGCTTATTCTTTTTTTGTTACTGGAATCCAAATTTCACTGTATGCGTAGTTGGGCTTTTTGTCGTCCATTTTTGTAAAAGAGAAAGAAAACGGCTCTGCCAGTTCATAATCTGCCGTCATAAACCATTCGGAGTAGATTCTTGCCATTGTATCCTGCAAAGTAAACGGGAAGATTCCTTCATTTGGAAAAACTGCCCACGTATGAGCTTTAACAGGAAATGTGTCCAGATTACTGCTAATGTCATTTTTAGTTGTTAAAACTCCAATTAAATGCGTTAATTCACCAGCTTCTTCAAGAAAGTTCGTATCTGATTCATAGGAAACATTTACAGTTTCATATGGCTCAATGTTTTGCAACCGGTGCATTTCTTCTTTCTGTTCCTGTGTTATGCTTTGTGCCAGTTCCAAAATAGCGTTGTTTACTCCCTCATATTGTAACGGCACTCGTTTACTTACACCTGCAAACGTAAAAGCAGGTTTTTCAACAATTTTATATTCCATTAAAGTTCCTCCCTTCATAGTTACAACAAATTGTAACTTTTGGCATGATTTACATTGTTTCAACTTTGCGACTTGTGACGGTAAGATACCGCTCCATTTTTTAAAGGCACGTGTAAATCCGTCTACGGATTGATACCCATATTGATAAGCGACATCTGTTACCTGCGCCCCCTGCAACAATTCTTTGTTAGCTTCTGAAAGTCGTCTGTTTTTTACATACTCATTCAGCGTCATATTGGTAAGCGCAAAAAATATTTTTCTAAAATGATAATCTGAAACATTTATATGCTCAGAAATCTTCTCAAGTAAAAACTCGTCCTCCAGGTGCGCTTCAATATAGTCCATCGCGTCATTCAATTTCTTTAACACATTGCCCCTCCTTCCGAATAAGAATATCACAATTTAGAAAGATATGCTCGACATTAGCATACAAAATTAGTCGGGTTATAAATAAAGGCCGTTTGCTCAATATAAGTTTACACAAAACCGACTTGAAAACAAAACTAACATAGACTCTCCTTATATTCAAAGATTTTTATCCGTGATAACGCACAAAATATTACGTTATTTTCTGAAACATATGCCGAACCTTATCTAAACGGCTGTTAGGACGGCGTGGCTGCAATACAGGCTCCCCGGAAATTTCTTGGTACCCTTTTAATTCGGTAAGGCAGACGCTTCTCCCATTTGTATAAAAATTTAAATCATTCCTATATTCGCCGATGCAGCGGGCGGGGATTTCTCCCGTAAAAATAACTTCATCATTTTTAAGCAAGGTTGATTCAATCACTGCACAATACTTCGGTGCGTCATTATAAGCCCGTGAAATATATTCCTGCGGTGCAAAAAGGGTAAAGGAAAGGTATGGTTCCAATAATTGTGTTCCTGCTCTTTTCAATGCCTGTTCTAACACGATAGGAGCAAGGGAACGAAAATCTGCGGGGGTACTAACTGGACTGTAATAAACTCCATAGTCAAAACAAATTTCACAATCTGTCACTTCCCAACCGTATAAGCCTTGCTCCATTCCATAACGCACCCCTTCCATAACGGCATTTTGAAAACTTTGGTTTAAATAGCCGAGAGATACTTTGCTTTTAAACCGGGTTCCACTTCCGGCAGGAAGTGGCGTTACAGTTAAGCCAATGGATGCCCAAAACGGATTCGGCGGCACTTCAATATGAATCGTGTAACTGGCTGTTTTTAATGGCCTTTCCAGATAAATGACCGTAGGTTCTTTCACATTTATGTTCACATGGTATCGCTCTACTAACAGAGAGCATACAACCTCTAACTGGACTTTTCCTAAAAAAGAAATGATGATTTCATGCGTTATCGTATCCACATAGTAATGCAACAGCGGATCTGTATCTGCAATTTCCGTCAGGGCATTCAGCAGGAGGTCTCTTTGTTCCTGATTTTGCGGCTCCACCGTCGTCCGAAGCAAAGGAATCGGATTTTTTTCCCATGCCTTGCGCGGCAAAAGTTCTACATTTCCGAGAGTATCATTCAGCTTCAGAGTGTCATTGGTCAAAATAACAATTTCTCCGCAACAGGCTGTGTCCGCCGGTATAATCTCTCCGTTTGACGGAATCCTCATTTCTGTGATTTTTAGTTTTTGATTTTGGGGCAGGAGAATCGTATCCCGTAAATGAAGTGTCCCGCTGTATAACCGCAAATAAACGAGCCGCTTTTTCTGGTCTGTGTACTCGATTTTAAAAACGCTTCCGCATAGCTCGGATTGATCGTTGTCCGCACCAGAAGTAAATGTTTCTGCAATCACTTCAATCAGCTTTTCAGTTCCGATATTGTTCTTTGCACTCCCATGATAAATAGGAAACAGGGAACCGTTTTGCATTCTTCTGCATTTCTCCCTCTGTAAATCTTGTATTTTCAAAGGTTCCCCCGCAATATATTTTTCCAAAAGTTCATCATTTCCAGCAATAATAGAATCCCATTTTTCTATATCCTCAATGTCTGTCAGAGACACTTCCGGAGTGAGCGAAACATCTTGCATAACCATGACATCATCAGAAAGTTTTTCTCTGATATTTTGATAAACGCTCTGTAAGTCAATGCCCTCCTGGTCTATCTTATTTACAAAAATAATCGTTGGGATTTTCATTTTCTGGAGCGCATGGAACAGTACCCGTGTTTGTGCCTGCACGCCGTCCTTTGCGGAAACTACTAAAATTGCTCCGTCAAGAACAGCAAGTGAGCGATATACTTCCGCCAAAAAGTCCATATGGCCGGGGGTATCGACAATATTGATCTTATAATTCTTCCAGCCGAAAGAAGTGACGGCCGTTTGAATGGTAATCCCACGCTGGCGTTCCAACAGCATGGTGTCTGTCCGCGTTGTTCCCTTATCTACACTCCCTAATTCCGGAACGGCTCCGCTGGTATAGAGCAGGCTTTCTGTCAAAGTCGTTTTTCCTGCGTCTACATGAGCAAGAATGCCGATATTGATTATTTTCATGTGTTTGTCCTCCATTCAGCCCCCAAAGGGCATAAAAATCCCCAGCAGCAAAATACTTTTACCGCTGGGGATATAGCGAATAGACATACACATACATACAACGCACTGCAAGCAGCGGTCGCTCTTTTGATATGTCAAATATATAAGGCAAAAGTATTCTTAAAAAGGGTACAAAAAACTAAGCCCCTTGCAAGGGACGGTTACAATTCTTTGTTCCCACTATTTGATTATAGTTAATTAAGAATACCTTGCCGCATATTTTTAACTCCTTACTTGGAATAGAAATATTATAGCATATCGGCATTGAAAAAGAAAGTCCTGAAACAAAATTTACGGAATAGTAGGCTGCTGTCTATCAATCTCTTGTGTGTTTCTTTATGACACATGAGCATTCGCGCCGGGGTTATCGTTGCCGTACCCCTCCATGAGGTTAATGCCGCCCCAAATGCCAAGTCCTGCGCCAAGCGCGATTACCAAAGTCTGCAATACGTCAACTGCGCTGTTGAAAAAATCCATATAAACCTCGCTTTCTGCCGCTAAAACGGCTCAAAAAATGTTGTTGGAAATAAAAATGCCGCCGTTTTTATTCGGCGGCTGCGTCCTCGTCGGACAAATCTATTTCGTATATGTCAAAGGGTTCGTCGGGCTTTACGATTGCCGGACGGGTGGACATATACCGTTCAACGTCAAAAGCGTTTTTCTTGTCGAAGTCGGAAAGGTATTTGTAGTTCGGGTGCTGCGTTATATCGTACTTATCGCTGAAAAAGGGGCGCACGCCGCGCAACTGCAAAATACATTTTCCTCCGTCCATAACTGCGATTTCGTCCTGTGTCATCAACTCCTTTCCCAATTTCTGATAATTGAGGCCATGAGAAACCTGCGTGCCGCGATTTTCGGAAGTGTTGAAACTGTCGATTGTTTCACGTCCCAAGTTCTCCGAAATATCCTTTGCATTTTTCCCGCGCCCTCCCAAAAACAAGGTGCTGTCGGCATTGTCAAGTATGATTTCTGCCGCGTCCTTGTAAATGGCTTTTAGCTGGCTCTGCGATTGCAGAATGATAGAAGCCGAGATTTCCCGGCTGCGGATTGTGGCAATCAATTTTTCAAACTGCGGGATTTGTCCAATGTTTGCAAACTCGTCTAACAGGCAGCGAACATGAACCGGCAGCTTGCCGCCGTATTCGTCGTCGGCCTTGTCGCACAAGAGATTAAATAACTGCGATTGCAGCATAGCGATAACAAAATTAAACGTGCTGTCCGTATCGCTCATAATCAAAAACAAAGCTGTTTTTCTGTCGCCTAACGTGTCAAGTTCTAATTCGTCGTAGGACATAAGATCGCGCAATTCCTTTATATCAAAAGGAGCGAGCCTCGCACCGCAAGAAATGAGGATTGATTTTGCGGTTTTGCCCGCCGCCAATTTATATTTTCGGTACTGCTTCACCGCGAAATGGTCGGGGTCGCGTTCTTCCAAGTCGGCAAACAGCAAATCGACGGGGCTTTGATATTCCTCGTCGTCCTCGCGGGCTTCGCTGGCGTTGATAAGTTCCAACAGGGTAATAAAGTTCATTTCCTCGGCGGGGGCTTCGTACCAGATGTAGCCCACCAACGCGCAATACAAAAGCCGTTCTGCCTTTACCCAAAAATCCTCCGCGCTTTTTTCTCCCTCACCTTTGGTATTCGCTATCAACGTATTTACCAGCTTCAAAATATCTTTCTCGCTGCGGATATACACAAAGGGGTTGTAGTGCATAGATTTTTTGAAGTTAATCGTATTCAGTACCTTAATGCGGTAGCCCGCCCGTTGCAGCAGCTTCCCGCACTCAATCAAAACCGTACCTTTCGGGTCGGTTAAGACGTAAGAGGAATGAAGCTGCATTAGATTAGGTTTGACAAAAAATCTTGTTTTTCCGCTGCCGCTGCCGCCGATCACGACGACGTTCTTATTTCTCGCGTACTTCGGCTGCTTCGGGCGGCTGTTCATGGTAAGCCGTTCCGTCTGCGTCAAAATGATGTTGTTTTGGAAATCCGGGTCTATGTAGGGCTTTATATCTTCGGCGTTTCCCCATCGGGCAGAGCCGTACTCCGCGCCCTTGCGGTATTTCTTCGCGTTTTTCCCTTTGACATAGACTATCAAGCGGATAATCACCGCACCGACAATGCCGACAAGCAAATCCAACGGGTAAACGCTCGGCAAGGCGTTTTCAAAGGCTGCGGAAAATCCTTGTGTGATATTCAGTATCTTTGCAGAAATATCCGCGCCGGGGGCAAGCCGCACCGCCTGTCCGACTTTATCAAAGAGATAGACAAAGAACACATAGGGGATATTCGGAAGTATCAGCTTTTTGTAGTTGATCTGCTTCATATCTCGCGCCCCCTGTCCATTTTCTTTACCTTGTCGCGGGCGGCGTTAAGCTGCTTCGCCTTGTCCTTTGCAGCGGCAAGGGCTTTGCGGATAGAGGGCTTTTTCTCCCGGTTCAGCTTCTTTGCGGAAAACTCTTGAAACGCTGCGGTCATAACGTCCGCGTCCCGGCCTTTGAAAAACACAAGGTAACGGGTCTGCTCGCCCTTAACCTTTTTTAGCGAAAAATCTATGTTGTATTTCTTCGCCGTACTCTCAAAGGCTTTAATATTGCTGTCGGTGATCTCGATGTTGGAAACACCCGCGTTCTGCTTCATAAGCTGCCGCATGGTCTGTTTCCCATGCGCGGGTTTGCTTTTCTGCTCCAAAAACTTTTGGTGTTGATTAGCAGATTATTTGAACAAAAAAATAAAGGAATTAGTCAAATAAAATTAATAAATATAATAAAACAGTTAAAATAATTTGAGAAAATAATATGCAAATTATCTTAACTG